>CASBQJ010000362.1 GCA_949127705.1 Synechococcales cyanobacterium PMM_0085 | reverse complement strand
TGATCGCCATATTGAGCGATGAATTCATTCACATTTAGTAATTTAGAATTCGCTTGAATCATATTTATTCCTTGAATTTGTACATCTCAAAAGGCAGCTGGCAGTATTCAATCCGATACGAACGCGCCCTCAGCGACACTTTTTATACCACGGCTCAGAAGACCAGCCTGTTGTGGCGATCGCCCCCACATCCCTACATATCCCTACACCTGCCGACAAACCCCTACAACCCCCTACAAAATTTTGCAGTCCAGCAATTGATTTAACAGCGATGACAGCATGTGAATATCTCCACCCCCATAGGCGCGGGTTCTGCCGATCGCCCCACAGCGCAGCGCCGCACCGGGTGAAAGTGCCCAATACCACAGCGCCGGTAGGTGGCCAGTTGGGGCATTGAGGGTGTCTTCTAGGTCTTCATAGCGTTTAAAAATGGGATAAATCCCGGCAAATTTATACACCCATTTGACCTGGGTGCCAAAGGCGATCGCCTTATCGCGGTCGGTCAAACTGCCGCTGACTTCTCGGTAGATGCGCTCTTGGGCGGTAAAGCTAAAGTGCCCGTCGGTGTATTTACTCCAAAGCTGGTTGATGGTGTGGAGGTCAGTGCAGGGGAAGCTAGCGATCGCGACTGGACTCAGCCAGCCCTCTGTCTGTCGGCCAGTGGCCAGCAGCATGACCTTCAACGTTTCGCGATCGGCTTCGCGCCACAGCTGGCTTTGCAGCAGTCCTTGGAGGGTGCTGTAGTCAATCTGGCGTTCGCTGCTGAGATGGTCTATCGTCTCGGGGGTAGGCGTGGGTGGCAGGGGAATCTGCGAGAAGGGGTCAGGGTCTGCCCCTGTTGGCGGAAATGCTGGCTGCAAGCTATCGCTAAAGTCCATTGGGGGCAGCGGTTGTGCTCTGCCATCGCCCGGTTCAGAGCCGTCTAGCGGCAGCGCTACCTCATCTAATAGGCTGGGGGGTGGAGCGGGAGGCTGCCCAATGCCAGGGGGAACTTTTCTCTGGTCATTTATTTCGCCTGAAGCGTCTGTCTGGTTCAACAGGTCTGACAAGTCTGATGGGTTCGACAGGTCTGATAAATCTGACCAGTCTGATGGGTTCGACAGGTCTGACACGTCTGACCTGTCTGACAGGTTCGACAAATCGTCTAAGTCAGGCGGCAAGGACGGCGGTGGGGCAGCGGCGTCTGGTTGTATCCCCTCTGTCGCCCCTGGCTGGAAGGGTGGTTGGTCTGGCGTTTCGCTGGCTTTGCGCCGGGTTTCGACCAAGTCTAGTAACTGTTGTCGCAGGGCGATCACGTCTTCATCATTTAGCATCAAAGTCTCCTGAAGCGGTTTCAATTCATTAAGGCTGTGGTCGCTGAGGGCGGGGTCTACGGCCATTCGTTTGAGTAAGGCTTGCTCGTAGCGACGTAGGTGATCTTGATCGGTTTGGCGAGCGGCGATCGCCCCCTGTTCAATTTCTATGACCTCATGATCCCCCAATCCCAGCTGGTGTTGCAGCTGCTGGAGGCGATCGCGGCTGTGTTTCAACAGGGTTGGCTCTTGGGCGATCGCCTGGAAAAACATCTGTTGATAGTGGGTCAGGTGTTGCTGATGGGTGGCTTGCTGCGCCTCTCTAGCGGCCATCACCCGCTGTTCGACTTGCAGCACCTGCGCCTCGGTCAATTCTAGAGAATGCTGCAACTTTGTGAGCTGCACTTGCTGCAACAGGCTGAGCGGATAGTCTACCTCCACCGCTTTGGCAAACGCTTGCTCAAACTGATGCAGCCGTTTGCGCCATGCTTCTTGGTATATCAGCTGCTGGCTCATGAGCCGCTGCTCTAAGGGATGAACGTCGTCGTCGTTGAGCGCTAGCGTTTGCTGTAGCTGCCGCAGCTGTTGGCGGGTCGAGTCACTGAGCGGATCTGCCTGGGCAATCGCCGCCCTCAACTCCCGTTCATAGTGGTCTAGTGCCTGCCGTTGCATCGCCGCCTGAGCCGCTAAGGGCTGCATCAACTGGCGCTGAATGGGTTTGACGACAGCATCACTTAAATCTAGCAACACTTGTAGATCACGCAGTTCATTCAGCCGTTGTGGCCCTAGTGGATATTCTGTTTTTAGCGCCGCTTTGAGCGCACTGCGGTAATTCTGCACCCGATCGGCAAAATCTTGGAATGGTCGCAGCACCTGTTTTTCGATGTTCAGCGCTTCTGCTGCCGCCAGATGGAGGTGCGATCGCTGCTGGTCTAAAATGGCTCGCGCCACAGGTGAAATCTGGCCATTGATCCCATAGCGCTCTACATCTTCGCGGTAGCGACGATGGGGATCAATCAACGGCACTCGCGCCAAATTAACGTTGAGGTCTTCCTCGCGGAGGGCAATGATGTCGGGATGTAAGGTCGGTGCAGTCTCGCGCACCTTGCGGCTGACATAGCGATGCAGCTCGTGCAGGGCGACTTGACCATCTTGGTTTTGATCCGCAGCCCCAGTCAAAATCCCTTCAATTAGATGGTGGGTGTAGAGCGACAGGTTAGATTCTGCTGCACTAGCGGGGACAGCCCCATCGTCATTGGCCAGCAGAATGACCCGCCCGCGTGCCCCCATCTGACTTTTTAAACTGAGGGACTCGTCCGGTGGCTGAGACTCCCAATCGTCTGCCGCCTCAAACCCGCAGTCTAAAATTAATACCTGCTGCCGCGAGCGACTGCTGCTCATGAGGTCGTGCACTGAGCGCACCGGTAGCGCCGTAGCCTGCACTAGCTGGCCATCACTGGTTCTGCGAGTCGAACTTGTGGCAAAGTAGGCGCGCCCCTGGCGATCGCGCAGCCCCCGCCCCGCAAAAAAGACGAGTGCCAGATCCCCCCGATTGCACGTCCGAAAAAACTCTTCGAAGGCTTCTTCCATCGCCATGCGATCGGGTTCTAACACAGGCTTAATGGCAGTGAACCCGCCAATTTCCGGATGCATCAGCACCTCGCCCAGCGCTTCTACATCATTGCGAGCTTGGGGAAATGGAGTAATAGCAGCTTGATTTTGGTAATGGCTGACCCCAATGAGCAACGCATATTTTCCCATCCAATGCCATCCTCATAGTGCTGCAACACAATAGCTAGTTAAATTGATAGCCCCAGCTGCAACCCAAAAATGCCGTGCACAACCAAAATGGCCATGGCTACACTGCCCAGCACCGCATGAATCGTGCGAAACAGCTTCCCTTTAGAAAACCCAAAGGCCGCAATTAGCCCGTTGATGGAGAGGAGCGCGATCGCCACCGAACCTGTCCAGAAATGGGAACTTTCCAATATCGGCTGCTCTTGCATGACCAGCGACAGCACACCGCCCGTGTAGCCCAGCACGATGAACAAAAACATCAGCGGTGCTATTTTCTGATGCTCTGCCCGCTTCTGGGTAGCAGCGGCATCATCGGTTGCCGTCAACAGCCGCCCTTGCCAGCCCGTCCACACCACCGCACTCCCCATCGCCAGCACCACAATTCCCATCATCGCTGGATGCCCCCAATGCACAATCGGCTCTGGGGTACCCAAACTCCGGAACCAAGCGGCGATCGGCTCCAGAAACTCGCTCAGACTCTTGCCCCATTCAGACATCATGCGTCTCTCTAGATGATTCAGACCATTCAACAGAAAATTCAACCGGGTAGCGCCAGAGTGACAAATCACCACGACAGATCACCACTGAGCCACTACTACGATACTCACATCATTCGTTACCGCAAAGTGTAAAGCTATTATCCAAAGCTGCCATGTTTATTAAGCTAGCAAAAAATAACCAAATCGAGAATTAGCGGCAGCGGGTTGCCAAGACGGGCGATCGCGGGGTCTGGGGATCAGCAGCGGTGGTAAAGCGTACAGGACTGAGCTAGTATAGGTTGCCAAAAGCGAGAGGCGATTTACCATGTATGGAGCAGATCCAAACGCTAAGCATCCAATGAAGGGATTTCCGCAAATCTGCTTCATTCAAAATACAGTCTCCAATCCCAATATCGTCATTGGAGACTACACCTACTACGACGATCCAGACGACTCAGAAAACTTTGAACGGAACGTTCTTTATCACTTTCCCTTCATTGGAGATCAGCTGATTATCGGCAAATTTTGCGCCTTGGCAAGAGGCATAAAATTTATCATGAATGGGGCAAACCATAAAATGGATGGGTTTTCGACCTATCCATTTCAAATTTTTGCCAACGGCTGGGAAAAAGTCACCCCTCAACCTCAAGATTTGCCCTACAAAGGCAATACCGTCATTGGCAATGACGTGTGGATTGGCTATGAAGCAATCATCATGCCCGGAATCCAGGTCGCAGACGGCGCTATCATTGCCGCCAAGTCGGTTGTGACTAGTAATATTGCGCCGTATACCATTGTGGGCGGCAATCCAGCCAAGCCGATTCGTCAGCGATTTGATGCTGCTGTAATCGAAGCATTGCTGGCTGTTGCGTGGTGGAATTGGGAGATTGATAAAATTACGCGCAATCTAGAAAAAATTGTTGCCGCCGACATAGAGGCTCTGATCCAGTGTAAATAGCAGCTTTTTTGCCTAGCGATCGCCCATTCAGCCATGATCTGCTCTACAAAAACTTAATTCAACATAACTCAATCTAGGTGTTCAAAAAGATTTGTATCATGCGCTACGCATCTCTATCTTAAGAGGGAATAGATTTCTGATTTTTGATCTCATTATAGATATATAGAACTAGGCAACGGATCAGAAAAATACTGCTAGAAGCGTAGTTCAAGTAGTAGCACCTAGCTGTAGTAAAGCTAATGGAGAGAATAGGATGAGCTTAGAAAATCGAATCAAAGCAACTGTCAAAAACGTTGAAGGTAAAGTTCAAGAAGTGGTGGGCGAGGTGACTGGAGATCCTAAGACTCAACTAGAAGGAGAGGCCAAGCAAGCTGAAGCAAAAGCTCGCCACATGGTGGAAAATGTGAAAGATGAAGCCAAGAAAATCATCGATTAGGCTCATCTTCCCCAAGCAGTCTAGATCACCTAATCGCGATCCAGACTGCTTGGTTTTATCTAATTTCTATCTCATGTGCTAAATAAAAACTTAGGAGTAGAAGCAAATGCTTTGGACAATTGCAGTTGTTTTAATTGTGCTTTGGGGACTTGGATTTGCAATTCACATCGGTGGGGCGCTAATTCACCTGCTCCTAGTTTTGGCTCTCATTAGCATTGCCTACAACTTGATCACAGGGCGTCGCGCCGTGTAATGGCTTTGATTTTAGCCAATGCGATCGCACGTCCTGGAATCTAGTTGGGACGCGATACAATGCAGTGATGCAATTTCCCGATCGCTTTTTTATTACCGGAACAGATACCAACGTCGGCAAAACCGTCGTGTCTGCCCTGCTCACCCAAGGACTCAACGCTACCTATTGGAAGCCGATCCAATCGGGTCGTGATCCGCTGAGCGATACCGAATATATCCGACAGGTCACCGATTTAGACGAGTCCCATTTTCTGCAAGAGCGGTTTTGTTTGACGGCTCCGCTCTCGCCCCATGCAGCGGCGGCGTTGGACGGGGTAGAGATAGCATTGTCAGACTTTGAACTGCCGACGGCGATCGCCCCTCCGCTAATCGTTGAAGGGGCAGGCGGTCTGATGGTGCCGCTGAATCAGTACGACCTGATGATTGACTTGATCAAATATTTAGATCTACCCGTGTGTTTGGTCGCGCGCAGCAGTCTCGGCACCATTAACCACACGCTGCTCTCCCTGGCTCAGCTGCGCCACGCCCATATTCCCATTTTGGGCGTCATCCTCAACGGCACCCAGAACTCAGGTAACCGCGATGCGATCGCCCACTATGGTCAAGTTGCCATTCTGGGGGAGCTAGCACCGTTAGCGGCAATTAATCCCAGCACCCTCAGAACAGCATTTGAGCAGATGTTTGACATTTAGCTCCGAGCATGATCTGCTTTGGTCGCGGCCAATGGCACATGCACCGGGTCAGACTGTGCGAGTTGCAGCCAGTTACCGGCGGCGGTGACATAGCCCAATTGGGCAATATAATCGCGATCGCCTTGGGGCACAGAAAGGTGGCGATCGGGCTGGGCATCGTCGCAGTCAACCTGTTGGAATAGGGTAGGCAGCGGGCGGTTAAGTGCTAGCCCGGTGACGTCATAGAGCCGCAGCGCTAGGGTTTGCCCGCCCTGTTGTTTTAGAGCCGCTTTATGGTTGTCTGCGACGTCCCAGTAGGCATAGGCAGCGTGGGCATTGCGGGGTACCAAAATCAGGCGATCGCCCGGTGAGGTGGCCCGGATTGGCGTTGCCCGGATTGGGGTTGCGGCCTCGATCGGTGCGGCGG
>CASBQJ010000361.1 GCA_949127705.1 Synechococcales cyanobacterium PMM_0085 | reverse complement strand
TGCGGGGCGTGGATGGGGGGGTACTGTTGGGGCGTTGTGCGTCTGTCATAATGCTACTTCTTGCAAAAAGTCAGGATTTGGAAGGTTTTCAGAATTCACGCAGTACGGCTGAAGGGTAATGCCTATCAGCATACTCACAAAACTTACAGGCTCCCACTGTACTTGTAGAGAATTCCCAAAATTGGCAACGAGCCGATCAGGCTTGAGCTTGGATCGACAGGGACAAATAGGATAAACGTAGAGATTTCTGAATAAAACTTCCAATGGTGTAGTAAAACCAGCAATAATTTTAATTCTCTAATTGCATTAGATTGAAAAGAGAAACTAGCCTTTACTGCAAGACTTAAAAGGTATTTTTATGCACCTGAGTGAAGTCACCCATCCAAACCAGCTCCACGGTCTTTCAATTCATCAGCTTCAGCAAATTGCTCGCCAAATTCGGGAAAAGCATTTGCAGACTGTGGCGGCGAGTGGTGGGCATTTGGGTCCTGGTCTGGGTGTAGTGGAATTGACATTAGCCCTATACCAAACCCTGGACCTCGATCGCGACAAAGTAGTCTGGGACGTGGGGCACCAAGCCTATCCCCACAAGCTGATTACCGGACGATATGACCGCTTCGACACCTTGCGCCAAAGGCATGGTGTCGCTGGCTACCTGAAGCGGTGCGAAAGTAAGTTTGACCATTTTGGTGCTGGGCATGCGTCTACTAGCATTTCGGCGGCGCTGGGCATGGCGCTGGCGCGGGATCAAAAGGGCGAGAAGTTTAAGACCGTGGCGGTGATTGGGGATGGGGCACTCACGGGTGGTATGGCGTTAGAGGCGATTAACCACGCGGGTCATCTGCCTCGGACGAATCTGCTGGTGGTGCTGAACGATAACGAGATGTCGATTTCGCCCAACGTGGGCGCAATTCCTCGCTATTTAAATAAAATGCGCCTCAGCCCACCGATGCAATTTCTCACCGACAATCTGGAAGAGCAGGTGAAGCATTTGCCGTTTGTGGGCGACTCGCTGACGCCTGAACTGCATCGGATTAAGGAAGGGATGAAGCGGCTGGCGGTGCCCAAGGTAGGTGCAGTGTTTGAAGAACTCGGCTTTACCTATATGGGACCGGTCGATGGCCACAATTTGGAAGAGCTGATTCTTACCTTCAACCAGGCGCACAAGCTGCCAGGGCCAGTACTGGTGCATGTGGCCACCACCAAGGGGAAGGGGTATGCGATCGCCGAAAATGATCAAGTCGGCTACCATGCGCAGAACCCGTTTGACCTGACCACGGGCAAAGCCAAACCCTCCAACAAGCCCAAACCACCCGACTATGCCAAGGTATTTGCTCACACCTTGGTGCGCCTCGCCGAAAATAACCCCAACATTATGGGAATCACGGCAGCAATGGCCACCGGAACCGGGCTAGACAAACTCCAGCAAAAACTGCCCAAGCAATACATTGACGTTGGCATTGCCGAACAGCACGCTGTCACGATGGCCGCTGGTCTGGCCTGTGAAGGTATCCGCCCGGTCGTCGTCATTTACTCCACCTTTTTGCAGCGTGCCTTCGACCAGATTGTGCACGACGTCTGCATCCAAAACCTACCCGTCTTTTTCTGTTTAGACCGAGCGGGCATAGTCGGAGCCGATGGCCCCACCCACCAAGGGGTGTATGACATTGTCTACCTGCGCTGTATTCCCAATATGGTGCTGATGGCTCCCAAAGACGAAGCCGAACTCCAGCGGATGATTGTCACCGGAGTCAACTACACAGATGGCCCGATCGCCTTGCGCTATCCGCGCGGCAGCGGTCATGGTGTGCCGCTGATGGAAGAGGGCTGGGAGCCGCTACCCATCGGCAAAGCCGAGATTTTGCGGCAGGGCGATGACCTGCTGCTGTTGGGCTATGGCACGATGGTTTACCCGGCGATGCAGGCGGCAGAAATCCTCAGTGAGCATGGGATTGAAGCCACGGTGATCAATGCTCGCTTTGCCAAGCCCCTAGATACAGAGCTGATCATTCCCTTGGCGCGGCAAGTGCGTCGGGTCGTCACCTTAGAAGAAGGCTGTCTCATGGGTGGCTTTGGCTCTGCGGTGGCAGAATCGTTACTGGATGCTGGCGTAGCCGTGCCCATTACCCGGATCGGCGTGCCCGATATCTTAGTTGATCACGCTAAGCCAGACGAGTCGATGACTGCACTGGGGCTAACCGGGCCACAGATTGCCGATCGCATTCTCAAAACCATGGTGCCTCAGCCCGCTGCGGTGAGCTGACCTGCAAAAGCGTGAATTATTTCCCGCCTGTCCTAGGAGATAATTCACGCCGTTGGGGGCATTCGTTTCAGAGCACGGATCGAAAAAGCACGGTTAGAGTGTGATACCGTAGTTAAGCTTAAAGAACGTACAGGATATAATGTCACTGACGTTCTTTTAACGCGGGCATAGTTTAGTGGTAAAACTACAGCCTTCCAAGCTGTTGATGCGGGTTCGATTCCCGCTGCCCGCTTATTGTTTTAGACGTAACCCACTTTAGATTTAACCCACGGCACCCCACCAGTCATGGTTAAAACTCCACCGCAGCAGTCGCTATCAATTCCACCGTTAGAAAGTGGCGATCGCCTGACTAGACAAGAATTTGAGCGCCGCTACAACGGCATGCTTCAGCTCAGAAAAGCCGAATTAATTGAAGGAGTCGTTTACTACATGGCGGCTGCCTTGCGTTTCCGGAGTCATGGTCAACCTCACGGATTTCTGGTGACTTGGCTAGGCGTTTACGGCAGCTCAACAGCGGGTGTGGAGTTAGGGATTGAACCGAGCGTTCGTTTAGATGCGGATAACGAACCTCAGCCAGATGCCGTGCTGCTGATTGAGGCGGCGGCAGGGGGGCGATCGCGGCTGAGTGATGATGATTATGTGGAAGGGGCACCCGAGTTAGTGGCCGAAATTGCGGCCAGCAGTGCGGCGATTGATTTGGGCGACAAAAAGCGAGCCTATCGGCGCAATGGCATCCAGGAATATATTGTTTGGCAAGTTTTTGACCAAAAATTAGACTGGTTTTATTTGCAAGATGGCGAGTATTTATCGCTGCCCGTGGATGCCGATGGCATCATCAGAAGTCGGGTGTTTCCGGGCTTGTGGTTGGCCGTAGATCACCTGTTGAGTGGGAATATGACGCAGGTATTGGCAGTCGTGCAGGTGGGGTTGGCGGCACCCGCTCATGCCCAGTTTGTGCAACAGCTATCGGACTCAGCCGGATAGGTGGCGCAGTTACAGGTAGGGCGTTGGCTTGCACTGCGCAGAGCGTGGATCGCCTTCACTCCCTCAGAACTAACGCAATCTGGAACGTTTCAGCGGGGACGTTTGCTAGACTGAGGAGACTGACGCATGACTCTACAGTGTGGCCAGCCACTACCATTGCCAGATATTGCTCTGCTGCCAAATATTGTTGCCAGCCCTTCGCCTAGGACGCCGCTGATGAGACTTTCTGCTTTACCCGATTTATTGCTGACTTCTAAGCAATTGCCGACTCTAAACTACGTCGCAACACGCGATCGCTTTGACGAAAGTTGGGAAGCGCCGCTATCGACCCTATTGGGGTTGGGGCGCGCCGCCGGAGCCGATTTTGTTGAGATTTTTCTAGAGCGCGTTAATTACATTAACTGTTTGGCAGAAGACGATACCATTACCAGCATCTCGCCAGCGCTGACTACAGGTGCCGGAGTGCGGGTGTTTCAGGGCAAGGGTGACTGCTATGTCAGCACCAATGACCTGTCTTTTGCCGGACTGAAATTGGCCTTAGAAAAGGCATTGTCGATTTTGGGACTGCAACTGCCGACCGCCAACGCCTTCATTCCCGAAATCAACCTGGAACTGCTGCGCGACTACGCCACCAAACGCGGCAAAGAGAGCTGGCTGGCTGACTGTAGCTCGATTCGAGAAATGGGCGAAATTTTATTGGATGCCAATGCCCGCCTTAATGCCAAAGCCAGCCACGCCCAATCTCGCCGCGCCAGCTACTTCCGCGATTGGCAAGAGGTGCTAGTGGCCGCTAGCGATGGCACCTTTGCCCGCGATATTCGCCTCACCCAATCTGCGGGATATAGCCTGCTGTGCGCCGATGGAGCCAATCGGTCTTCAATTGGGCAGCGCTTGGGCAGCACGGGCAAGCCCGATTTCTTGCGCGCCTGGGATTTTGACACGACGGCAGAAGGCGTGGCCGAGTCTGCCGGGAAGATGCTCTATGCCGACTATGTGGAGTCGGGCAGCTATCCAGTGATCATGGCGAATGAGTTTGGCGGGGTGATTTTTCACGAAGCCTGCGGCCATCTGCTAGAGACGACCCAAATTGAGCGCAAAACCACGCCGTTTATTGATAAAAAGGGACAAAAAATTGCCCACGAAGCGCTGACGGCCTGGGACGAAGGGCTATCTCCCGACGCCTTTGGCACCATCGACATGGATGATGAAGGGATGCCCGCCCAGCGGACGCTGCTGATTGAAAATGGCATCCTCAAGAACTTCCTGGCCGACCGGGCAGGTTCCATGCGCACAGGCCATCCGCGCACGGGCAGCGGTCGTCGTCAAAGCTATGCCTACGCTGCCGCCAGCCGGATGCGCAATACCTACATTGCCCCTGGCAACTACGAGCTAGACGAGCTGTTTGGCTCAATTGACAAGGGCATTTATTGCAAGAAGATGGGCGGCGGTAGCGTTGGGGCGACAGGGCAATTCAACTTTGCAGTCGATGAAGCCTACCTGATTGAGAACGGCAAGCTGACCAAGCCGCTCAAGGGCGCAACGCTGATTGGCGAAGCGACGGAAATTATGGACAAGATTTCCATGTGCTCGAAGGATCTGGGACTGGCCGCTGGCTTCTGTGGCTCGGTGAGCGGCAGCATTTATGTCACCGTTGGTCAGCCTCACCTGAAGGTCGATTCCATTACGGTCGGTGGCCGATCGGGGAGCTAGGCCGATGTCTTCTATTTCAAAAGCTGAAGCAAAAGCGCTACTAGAGCGAGCCATCTTTGAGGAATCGCCGCCTCAAGAATGGGTAGAAGACGTGTGGGGCTTGAGTCCGATGTTGGGCGATAGTGCCGCCAAACTTTTGGAGGCATTTGAAACCCTCGTGGAGGCTTGCCCAGAGGAGCGATTAGAGGCTCTATTGCATAATTTGTATCGCGATCGCGTCTCCTAGCCCGTGTCTTGGTTATAGGCATATGAGGGCAGGTTTAGTCAGTCTTGGGTTGAGTCACATCAGCTATCTATGAAACCTGCCCCTACCCAGTTGCCTTGACCACCATTGAATTGGGTTGAAATTTTTCAAATATTGCTCAAGTCCTTTCTTGGAACCCCGCACCTATGCCAACCTCCATTACCGATCTAGCAACACAGGCTGAAGCAGCAGCCCAGCGGCTTAGCATTGCAAAATACGACATCTACGGCGCATCGGTGGATGAAACCAGCGTTCAAGTCGATCATGGTGAACCCAAGCAGGTAAAGGCATCCCAGCGCTCTAGCGTGACGGTGCGCGTGTGGAATGGCGACGGCACCATCGGCATTACCTCTACTACCGACATCGACCCGGTTGGCCTAGAGCTAGCGCTAAAAACGGCTTACGACGCCAGCTTTTTTGGAGCCAAAGAAAACATTCCTGACTTTAGCCCCGAAGCCACGGCACCGCTGAGCGGAGAGCTAGACGACAAAGCCGCTCCAGCCGAAGTATCTGCTCTAATTGAACGATTAATCGGTGCAGAAAAAGCGCTGATGGCCGCCCATCCCGCGATCGCCTCTGTCCCCTACAACGGCATGGCGCAGCGTGAACTCGATCGCTTCTACCTCAACAGCGCTGGAGCCATGCGCCGCGAAGGGCGATCGGTGGCCTCAATTTACCTGTATAGCAAAACTGAGCAAGAGGGGCGTAAACCGCGCAGTGCCGGGGCATTCAAAGTCAGCCGTAGCTTTGGCGATTTGGATGTAGACGGCTGCCTCAAAGAAGCGGCGGAGAAGACCATCAGCCATCTGAACTACGAAAAGATCAAATCGGGTCAGTATCGTGTCGTGTTTTCACCCGATGCCTTTTTGAGCCTGATGGGAGCCTTCTCCAACCTGTTCAATGCCCAAAGCATTTTAGATAAGCAAAGCCTTTCGACCCCTGAGTCGTTGGGAGAGGCGATCGCGTCCCCCTTGCTTTGTCTGTGCGACGACGCCCTCCATCCCGAAAATGTCGGCGGCGAGACCTTTGACGGCGAAGGCACCCCCACCCGCCGCATTACCCTGATTGACAAAGGCATCCTGACCAACTTCTTGCACAGCGCTGGCACCGCCAAGCGGATGAATGCCCAGCCCACAGGGCACGCCAACATGGGCGCAAAAGTCACCGTTGGGCGGCACTTCTACCATGCCTTCCCCGGTGCGCCCGCTGCCCAAACCTACAGCTTGGACGAGGCCGATAACGTGATTTTGATTGACGACCTGCAAGCCCTCCATGCTGGGGTGCAGTCGCTGCAAGGGTCCTTCTCGCTGCCCTTCGATGGCTGGCTAATCAAAGACGGCAAACGCACCAGTATTGAAGCGGCTACAGTTGCCGGAGATATTCGTGACCTACTCCAGTCTATTATCTATGTAGAAAAGGATCTGGAACTGACGGGGAGCGGCGTTAGCCCCCGAGTCTGGGTGGAAGGACTATCGATTACGGGTGAGTGAGAAAGCAGCGTGAGCAATTTGAGGCGGCGATCGGGGCAATGGGAGGCGGTGGTGCGGTGGCTGAGTCTAACAGGTGGAGCCTTTTTGGCGGCGGTTGTGCTGCTACCCAGCAATGCTCAAACTCCACCGTCGCCTGAAGTTTCACCGTCGCCTGAGGTTTCCTTGCCCCCTGAGGTTTCACCATCCCCTGAGGTTTTACCGTCGCCTCAACCGCCACTTCAAGACCCGTTGCGCCCTCCGGCCACTGAACTGCCCGAAGTGGCTACCGAGCTGACGCTGACTCTAGATCAGGTCAGCTTTGATGCTAGCGATTTAACCGATCGCGTCCAGGGCATGGTCAAAGCCGCCACTGCCTACGATGTGGAATCGCCTCCCTATCTCAACGGGGCACCCACCCACCTCCAGTTCACCTTTCGCAATCCGGTTACCGATCTGTTTGCCAACTCGTATCCATCGGTGGGGCGGCTTTATGTCTACCCAGTCGGCGGCTGGCGAGGTCTGTATGCTGGCTATCGGCAAGAAATGCGCGATGTCAACCTGCTGTTAGGGCGATTGCGATCGCTGATCATTCAGCGCCCCTACTACATTAGTGATCCGGTAACGATTTTACCGACCCTAGACGCAACACAGGTATTGCGATCGCAGGTTAGCTATCTCACCTTCCACAGCGGTTCGGGAATTCGGTTTCTGACGACCTATAACCAAGATGCTAGCCCCATCGCCCGCTCCAACTTGTTCTATACATTTCAGGGCATGAGCACCGACGGCAGGTACTACATCTCCTTCTATCACCCGATTTTGAGCGGGGCACTGCCAGAAACGGTCGCCAACTTGGTCACCCCAGACAATTACGACGCCTTTGTGGCGAACTACGCAGACTATATTCAGCGCACCACCCAGCAGATCAATATGCAAGAGTCGGCGAGTTTTGCTCCGACGCTGACTCAGCTAGATACAATGGTGCGATCGCTCAGAATTACCCCAGAGCCGAGGGCGAACAACCGTTAGCCCCTAACCAGGCTCAGGGCGTTGGCTTGCCTGCCCAGAGCGCGGATCGCCAATCAATCCCAAGGCAATCAGGATCATTTCAGCGGCCACCAAGGCAAAAATTTTTGCTGAACCAATGCCTCCAGCAGGTCTGTCCCTGATCGCCTGGGAGAGGGTGCCATACACGTTGATAGGAGCGGGTTCGATCGTTTTATCATGGCACAAACCGGGCGATCGCCTGTGCAAGTGGATCGAACTGCACCTGCGTTCTAATTCATTTCAAATTTACGCGCGACCATTACGGCACATCTAGGTGTACTGCCCACAATCGGGACAAGCAGAGCAAGTGCCTGTGCAGTATGAGCCAACGCTATGAGCCATAATAGATAAATGCGATTTTTGTTCTGAATAATTCCCATGAGTAGTTCTATCGAGTGGACGCCAGAAGCCGAAGCGCGTCTCAAAGAAATTCCCTTTTTTGTTCGACCTGCGGCGCGCAAAAAAATTGAGAAATTTGCCCAAGAGGCGGGCACGCTGCTCATCACCCCCGACGTGTATGACGCGGCCAAGAAAAAGTTTGGCTCTGCTTAACTAGGGTGGCGCTGCCCGGTTCCCTCTTTCCCGCTCTCATCCTTCATCCCCAGGTTTTTCTCATGCCCGATTGGCTCGAACATAGTGTTCAAGTAGACGTTGAAACTCCCATTCAGGTGGTGTGGGGGCTGTGGTCTGACCTAGAGCAGATGCCCCGCTGGATGAAGTGGATTGATTCGGTGCAGGTGCTAGAAGACGACCCAGAACTGTCGCGCT
>CASBQJ010000360.1 GCA_949127705.1 Synechococcales cyanobacterium PMM_0085 | reverse complement strand
GTAAACAGTTCGTCTGCTCCCGATTGTTGGGCGAGGTAGGGCAGTAGTTCATCCGGTGCAGCCAATGCGGCCAGATTGCCAACTTGAAGGGTAGCGGGCAGGTGGGAGATGGCCGATAAGTGCGGCGCGTACACCCCATCGACAAACACCAATCGGCTGTGTTCGGCTTCGGGTAAAACGTAGGCGGCTAGGTCGGCGAGCTGAACGCTGGACTTGGCAGCGGCGGCAAACTCCAGCCCTAGCAGATCTGATAAGTCTGTAAACCGCCATGCTTCGTCGCGGTTGCTGGGGAAGGACTGCGACTGTACCTGAGCAGTGGCGCGATCGCGCAAACTCTGGAGCCAGGAGGCAGGGGAAGGAGAGGCGATCGCCAGTTCTAGCAATCGAGACAAACACGCCTGCCGTTTCTGCGCCGACCCGCTCAATCCTAGTTCTGGCCGAATTTCTGATCCTGCTTCTAGCCCTATGCCTGACTCTAGGTCTGGCAACGTCGGAGATACCTGAATACTCATTACGCCACCCCCGCCGCTGCTTCATCTAGCACCCAGTCATAGCCGCGCGCTTCTAGCTCTAGCGCCAAGTCTTTGGTACCAGAGCGAATAATTCGGCCATTGGCCATCACATGGACATAATCGGGCACAACGTAATTCAGCAGCCGCTGGTAATGGGTAATCATCAGGGTGGCGTTGTCTGGGTTGGAAAGCTGATTGACGCCATCGGCTACGATTTTGAGCGCATCAATATCTAGCCCCGAATCGGTCTCGTCTAAAATGCCCAGCTTCGGTTCTAGCAGCGCCATCTGCAAAATTTCGTTGCGCTTTTTCTCGCCGCCCGAGAACCCTTCATTGACGCTGCGGTTCAAAAAGGCCGCGTCCATTTTGACGATATCGAGCTTTTGCTGCACTAGCTCATCAAAATCAAAGGCATCTAGCTCTTCTAGCCCCTGATGTTTTTGGCGAGAATTATAGGCTACGCGCAAAAAGTCTAAGTTGCTCACCCCCGGAATTTCCAGCGGATATTGGAACGCCAGAAACACCCCCGATCGCGCCCGGTCTTCTGGCTCTAATTCCAGTAAATTTTGGCCTAAAAACTGCACCTCTCCACCCGTGACGTCATAGGCTGGATGCCCCGCCAAGACTTTGGAGAAGGTACTTTTCCCAGACCCGTTTGGTCCCATAATGGCGTGGATCTCGCCCGCTTTGATCTCCAGATTCATCCCTTTCAAAATCTGGGTACCGTTTACATTAGCGGTTAAATTGTTGACCGATAGAATAATCGGACTGTTCTCACTGATCACGTCGTACTCCTCTGCGCTAAATCGTTCCCTAACCCACACTGCCCTCTAGCTTCAGAGCTAGCAGGCGATCGGCTTCTACGGCAAATTCCATTGGCAGCTGGCTAAACACGTCCTTACAAAAGCCGCTAATCATCATCGAAATCGCATCTTCTGCCGAAATCCCCCGCTGCCGAAAGAAGAACAGCTGATCTTCTCCAATCTTGGAGGTGGAGGCTTCGTGCTCAACGCGAGCCGTATTGTTTTGGACTTGAATGTAGGGGAATGTGTTGGCCCCAGCCGTGTCGCCAATTAGCATCGAGTCGCACTGTGAATAGTTACGTGCCCCGTCTGCTTTTGGCCCAATTTTGACCAGGCCGCGATAGCTGTTCTCAGACTTACCCGCCGAGATCCCCTTCGAGATGATCGTGCTGCGGGTATTTTTGCCAACATGCACCATTTTGGTACCCGTATCGGCTTGCTGCATGTTGTTCGTTAGCGCCACCGAATAGAACTCGCCCACCGAGTTGTCGCCCACTAGCACACAGCTCGGATACTTCCAGGTAATCGCAGATCCAGTTTCCACCTGTGTCCAAGAAATTTTGGAATTGACGCCCTGGCACAGCCCCCGCTTGGTGACAAAGTTGTAAATGCCGCCTTTGCCATTGGCATCGCCAGCGTACCAGTTTTGCACCGTGGAGTATTTAATGTCGGCATGGTCGAGCGCTACCAGTTCCACCACCGCCGCATGCAGCTGGTTGGTATCAAACATGGGAGCCGTGCAGCCCTCCAGATAGCTGACCGAGCTGCCTTCCTCGGCCACAATTAGCGTTCGCTCAAACTGACCCGAATCGCCATTGTTGATGCGGAAATAGGTGGACAGCTCCATCGGGCAGGCAACGCCCTTAGGAATATAGACAAACGATCCGTCGGTGAAGACTGCTGCGTTGAGCGCCGCAAAAAAGTTGTCGCCTACAGGCACCACGCTACCCAGATATTTCTGGATTAGCTCGGGGTACTCCCGCATCGCTTCCGAAATGGAGCAGAAAATGACGCCCACTTCAAACAGCTGCTCGCGGAACGTCGTAGCCACAGACACACTGTCAAAAATGGCATCTACTGCCACATTCGACAGCCGCTTTTGTTCCGAGAGCGGAATGCCCAACTTCTCAAACGTTTCTAGCAGCGTGGGATCCACCTCGTCTAGGCTATTTAGCTTTTTCTGCTGCTTGGGAGCCGAGTAGTAAACAATCTTTTGGTAATCGATTTTGGCATAACCGACTTCTGCCCAGGTCGGCTCGTCCATCTTGAGCCACTGGCGATACGCCTTGAGGCGAAACTCCAGCATAAAATCTGGCTCATTTTTCTTGGCAGAAATCAGCCGAATGACATCTTCACTGAGTCCGGCAGGGATGGTGTCGGACTCAATATCGGTGACAAAGCCGTACTTGTACGGTTGGTTAACGAGGGAGGTGACGGATGCAGTCATCGGTTAAATGTTCTCTCAATGGAAAGGGCTGGGGATGAGGCGGCCTGGGGTTGGACGGTGAGCGGCTGAACCTTAGGGGTTGTTGGTCACACTGCGAATTTCATCGAAGCCGATTTCTTGTTGAGTACCCGCAAAGTCGTTATCGGCTGGCAGGAAAAGCATACAGTGACACTCCTTGCGCTCACGCATGGGAACACAGGGGCAATTCCAGTAGGCCGCAGCGGCCTCCGCCTGTTTGTCTTCATAATGGCGGCAGGGGCAAAGGGGGGCACCCAAATCATCTTTATGTTTGGCCAGCCCCTCAATCACAACCGCCGTCACGCTGGGATCGACACAAAAGTAGGTGCCCGTGCGCTTGGCGTAGCTCTCGGAGAAGCTGCGCATTAGTTCGAGATTTTTATCTGAAGCTTGAGTTGGTTTATCCATTGGGGTAAGGCGACAGAGCGGGCAGTTAGCTCCTATAATTAAAACAACTTCTGGGTTGCTTAAGTCCATTCTAAAGTGTAAATGTACTTTAGCAACCTCTAAGTTGTCAAAGTCAATTCTAAGTCTTTTTGGCTTTATTTTTTGGAATCGGTAGATGACAACGATTCAAGAACCATCCACCAAGCAAGATATCCTGCACCATCTGGTGAAACAGGGGCCGATTAGTGCGCAGGCATTAGCTGAGCATTTGGGTATTAGTCCTCAAGCGGTGCGCCGCCACCTGAAGGATTTGGAAGATGAAGGGCTCATTGAGCGGGAAACGGTTCAGGCGGGGATGGGACGACCCAACCATCTATATAGCCTCAGTCGAGAGGGACGCGATCGCCTCCCAGAGCGCTACAACGACTTTGCCGTTTCGCTGTTAAACACCCTGGCGCAAACGGTCGGGCCCGACCAAATGGGCACGATTTTGCGCAAGCAGTGGGAGCAAAAGGCGCAAGACTACCGCAAGCAGGTGGGCTTAGGCTCACTGGCAGAGCGCGTGGCTCGCCTGGTAGAACTGCGCCGCTTAGAAGGTTACATGGCAGAATGGCATACGGTAGACGGTGAAGCAGGCGGTGATGGTTCCGGCAGCAGCGCTCCCGAATACATCATCACGGAATACAACTGCGCGATTTCCCAAATTGCTGAGTCATTTCCGAGCGTCTGTGGTCACGAGCTAGATATGTTTGAACTGGCGCTGCAAGGCTGTAGAGTGCAGCGGACGCACTGGCAAGCCAATGGGGAACATCGCTGCGGCTATTTAATTCAACCGAAGTAATTTTTCTGACACTACGCGTCTATGACGAATTCTCAGCCCGCTCCGATGGAATTTCTCACCCCTGATGAATGTGCCGAAGTCGATCGCGCCCTGATGACCTCAGGCGATCGCTTTTCCACTCGGGTTGCCATTTACTCACTGCGGGCGCTGAAACAAATTGCCCAGCAGTCGGGGGATGCGATCGCCGAGTTAAGCCCCCAGCAGATTGCCGACTGGGTGGAGCAAGACCCAGTTCTGCATCTTGAGCGCGGGTTTGACGAAGAATTCAAAGTATTTTTTGGTCGATTAGTCATCTCCTCACTCAAACCCTTGCGGCAAATTTCCGCTGAAACAGGCGTGGCGATCGATGCCTTGAGCGTTTCGCAGGTCGTCAGTTGGTTTGAGCAAAAAGCCAAACTCCGAATTCAGCAGAGCAGCGACCCTACTGCTTCGAACCAGCTATGACAGTCCAGCCCAATCCACAGCCCCCGGCTCAACAGCCCCCGGTTCAGCAGCCTACCCGTCAGTCTGACAGTGTTTGGCAAGCCAAACCGTGGTGGTGTCAGCCCTGGTCAATATTGCTGACCGGGTTTGGGCTAATTGCCGCTAGCTGGGTGCTGCTAAAAATTATTTGGGTGACTGTATTAGTGGCGATTCCACTCTTGGCGTGGATGGGTTTTTTCTTGTTAATTTATCCGTCTCTGATGCAGTCTGATTCAGCCGCATCAGCCCCACAGGATTTTTCTGATTCTGGCTCTGCCTAGGCTGCCAGAATTATTGCGATGGGCAGAAATCTCCGGAGAGCCGTCGCTTAGGGGCGAAAGGAATTCCTAGCCACTCTATTTCTGTCATTAGCATCTATGCACCTCGCGAACCGGATTGCGGTAATTCTGACGAGTTCTGGGCTAGCGATCGCCCCCCTCCTGCTCCAATTATCTCCAGCCCACGCGGAGCCAGCGAACCAGCCAGCGGGACTGTCTGGCAGCTACCTGGGTGTCACTCTAGATGGCGACAACCTCAACGATAGCTTTCGCACCTTAGTCAGAACGGGCAACTCTGCCCTTTGGCTGGTGGATCAAGTGATCAGCCGACCCAGAAACCCGTCTACCCCCGGCACCGGCAATGCGGCTGACCTGCCCCCCACCCAGTTGCAAGGGCGACTTGATTTACCCAATTCTCAACTATCGGTGCGCGGTACGGTAGTCGTGGGTGAGCAGGTAGAATCTGTGACGCCCGTGCTGTCCTATGACCTGCCCGTGGGTGCCAATACGAATGTGTATGCGGGTGCAGGGTATGCCATTGTGCAACCCGGCCAACCAACGCCAGTCGGTAGCCGTGACGGTGTGGTGTTGACCACAGGCATTGAAACGTCGATTAACCGTCGGGTGATTGTCTATGGCGATATGCGCTATCAGCCCAACACAATGGTGGGCAGCGATGCGGTGCAGTGGCAAGTGGGGATTGGGCACCGCTTCTAAGCTCAATTTTAAGCTCAAGCCAAATGCGGATGTTCGCAGCGCCGATGGTTGACGGTAGTAGACAACATAAGACGAAGGTATGGGGTGAATCAATCCCCGCCACGGGTTGCAATGGCATTGGAATGGGTGCAATTGACCGTTGAGGGGGGGCAAGGCGATCGCCGCGTCAGACCAGTTGCCGAGTCACACTGGGAAAAATAGTGGCTGACCGCAGAGATTTAGTTAATCTAGAGAAAATCAAGTTAACCTCTGCTGTTCCCGTTAGCCTATGCAAGCGCTGGTCACTGATGTCTTTGCGGCTCTGTCCTCCACCTATAGCGGCTGGATCTTTTGGAATCTTTTCCTGGCCTTCATTCCCCTCGTCTTGAGTTTTGTGCTATTTCGGCGCAAAAATATTCTGAAATCTAAATTAGGATGGTTCAGCAGCATCGTTGTGGTGATTGGCGTAATTGGGTTTTTGCCCAAATTGCCTAACGTCCTTTTCGGCACAATAGAGGTATTGCAGAGCGCTATATCTGGAGATACTTCGGCGTTGGTTAGCGTGTTTTGGTTAGTGGCGATCGCGATCATCGCGTTAGTTCTAAGCTTGGTGTTCTTCAAACGTCAACAAAACTTCCGTTCTGCTGGGTGGTGGTTAGGACTGGTGGTATTTATTGCGTTTTTACCTAATGCTCCCTACCTACTTACCGACATCATTCATCTAATTCGCGCTACCACTAGAGGACAAATTTCGTCCTGGATCCTGGTCTTATTGATCGCTCCCATCCACATCGTTGCCATTTTGCTGGGGATGGAGGCTTACGTGATTTCGTTGATGAACCAGGGCTATTACCTCAAACACTATGGAGCCAGACGATACATCCTTGCGGGTGAACTGCTTGTCCATGCCCTTTGTGCGGTCGGGATTTACCTGGGGCGGTTTGTGCGCTTCAATAGCTGGGATTTGGTCACCGACCCTGGCAATGTGCTAGTTACTACGGTGGATACGTTAACCGCCAAGCGCCCTGTGGTTGTTATGGTGATTATATTTGTGGTGCTAACGGTGTCGTACTGGGTCATGAAACAGCTCACGATTGGCATCAGGATGCGGTGGGCGACCGCGCAAAGGGGAGATGATGGCTTGGGTTAGCTCGGCGGCAAAACGCATCCGGCACGTAGAAGGGCGATCGCCTGTTCAAAGTTGGGTGCGATCGGATTGTAGATGCTGCAAGGTTTAGGGATGGCGATCGCATGGTAGGAGTGGCGATCGGTTGACCCTTTCGCCTTAGCCAATCGCGTCTCCCTAATGTCGCTGCCGCTGTCGGGTCAAAAGGCCCACCACTTCACCGATTATTTGTCCGAGTTAAACGTCTCAGACAGTTATCAGTGAGACAGTTAGTGAAAGTTTCGTGTGGGAACATATATGGACGTTATCTCTGAAAAATCAGTGCCCCCAGTGAATTATCGGTAAGGTCATAACACGATTCATGCCATGAATGTCGTAATAACTTCTGAAGTTGTACAAGCATATTCTCTATGTCCTCGCAAAGCATACTTGTTGATGTATGGCAAAGAGAGAGGAATGCCGCATGAATATGAACAAATTTTAAGAAGGCATCAATTTGCAAATCAGGCTAAAAACTTGGAACTGCTTAAGCAAAAGCATACTGATGTTTATCCCTATAGCGTTTCAAATCTTGAAAAAGGATATGAGTTTCTAATTGATGTCACTCTAGCTGCTGATAATCTTCAGGCTTATTGCTCAATATTGGCGAGAGTCAACAATCTGAGTTATGAGCTAACGATTTTCATAGGAACACATACTATCAACAATACGGACAAACTAAGCTTGATGTTTGCTAGTTATGTATTGACGAAAATTCAGGGAAAGTCCCCAGCGGTAGGACATATTGTGAATATGAAAGGTGAGTCGCGACGACTCAAGTTAGAGGAAAGCCATAAAGTCCTCACACCATTACTAGATCCATTGCAGAAATGGTTAAATGATTCTTCTCCACCAGAGGAGCCATCAGTCATCTTAAACAAGCACTGTTCTATATGTCAGTTTAGAGAGCAATGCAAGGCAAAAGCAATACAAGAAGATAACTTAAGTCTCTTAGATAAAGTTACTCCCAAAATAGTTCGTCAATATGAAAAGAAGGGCATTTTCACTGTTAAACAACTTTCATATTTATTCAGACCTCGAAAGCGTAAGAAACGAGCTAAAAAATCTCCACCAGTGAGTCATGACCTTAAATTGCAAGCCCTTGCCATTCGTACTGGCAAAATCTATTTGCAAGAGATCCCTACTTTGGCACGGCAAGAGACTGAGTTATATTTAGATATTGAAGGATTGCCCGATTTGAACTTATACTACCTAATTGGGTTGTTAGTTCGTCAGGGTGAGAACATAGAATATCATCCTTTCTGGGCAGATGACATTGAAGATGAAAGAAAAATTTGGTGGGATTTTTTAGGAATTATCAATCAATATCCTGATGCACCAATCTACCATTACGGTAGTTATGATTTACGTGCGATGAAGATCCTTGACAAAAGATATGAAACTGATAATCAAGCACTTATTGATCGTTTAATCAATGTCAATAAGCAAATTTATGGAAAGATATATTTCCCAGTGTATTCTAACAAATTAAAGGAAATTGCAAACTTTGTTGGAGCTACTTGGACAGCAACTGATGCTTCTGGAATACAGAGTCTTGTTTGGAGACATTACTGGAATGATAGTTATGAGAGTCAATACAAATCAAAACTGATAACGTATAACCAGGAAGACTGTTGTGCTCTAAATCTCTTGGTTGATGAGCTTGAAAGGATTAAGAGTTCTTCCGATATTTTATCTGATATTGATTTTGCTCAGACACCTAAATCACAGCTTTCAGAAGCAGGAGAAAAAATTAGCAGCCAGTTTGAGATGATTCTTAGGTTCGCTAACGTTAAGTATGAGAAAAAGAAAATCAGTTTTAGCCAAGGGCAACTAATTGAAGGACATAAACGAGGAGGAGCAAACCCATCAAGACCTGCACCGAAACCAAATAAAATTGTGCAAGTACCGCAAGTAGATACTTGCTTAAAATGTGGTTCTAGTCCTCTCAGATTAATGGAAACTAGCACTACTAGAACCATTATTGATCTTGTTCTTACAAAAAACGGGATTAAGAAAGTTGTAACGAAATATATTGGTTTTCACGGATACTGTATTAAGTGCCATCGAAAATGTTCTCCTCCCAAAATTTTAGAATTTGAGGATCGCCAATTTTATGGGCATAAATTTAAATCATGGATTGTCTATCAAAGAATTTCTCTACGTTTACCCTTTGAAAGCATTCTTGAATTAGCGAAAGAGCAATTTAAAGAAGAGATGTCTTCTAGTCGCATTACGCATTTTGTAAGAAATTTAGCCAAATATTATTCAGAAACAGAGCAATCTATTATAAAGCGATTGTTAGATAGTCCTTCTGTTCATGTTGACGAAACGAACTTTACCATCGAGGGAGTTAATTGGTATGTATGGGTATTTACAAATGGCAAATACGTCATTTTTAAGTTGACAGAGACACGGGAGACCGATATTGTTCATCAAATTTTGGAGAAATATGAAGGTGTCTTAATTTCTGATTTTTATACTGGCTATGACTCTGTTCCATGTAAACAACAAAAATGCTGGGTACATTTAATTCGGAACCTCAATAAAGAGCTCAGAGAAAATCCTTTTGATATGGAATACGAGGGTTTTATTTTAGAGGTTAGGAGCTGGTTGACTGACAAAAGTGGATGATACAAGGCTTGAACCGTTTACCACTTGGGGATTTGAGCATGAGAGGGAAGCTAGAGGGGGAGGCAGCATTCTAAGATTAGATACCACTCACAATCTTAAGAACGCTGTGAAAAAAACTCCCCCTCTTTACGAT
>CASBQJ010000359.1 GCA_949127705.1 Synechococcales cyanobacterium PMM_0085 | reverse complement strand
CTGCAACCGTGCGACCTTTAGCCACATCGGATGATGCAGTTTTCGAAGCATTCAGAATACTTGATAACTTCAACATTCCGGTCGGCGTAACCGCAAGGCCGGAGAACATGCCGAACGACATTGAAAGTGCGACGCAAATCACAACCGCATCTGATCTGACTAATCGAATGTATTACTTTCATACTATGAGCGATCGGCAGATTCGGGTAATTGATCTGGCGAAGATCGACTTTGCTACTGTTAAGGAGCAAATATTTGATGGTGATGCCGGAGCAAGACATGTTGTACGGGAGATTGTCGTGACAGATGAGCGCTAACATAGTCCCTGAGGTAGACGGACGTCAATAGCAAGGACTGAGAATTCTATTAGCTACCTTATCAAAGTTATCTATGCAAGCGAATTTTTCCTATTGTTGAACCATTATCCATAGGTTATCTATTTTGACTGATTATTCAGGGAAGCTTCTGCCCTCACTACGATGGGGAAGTTGAACGGCGGCTCTCTCTGCATAAGCTCTTGAGTGAGGACAAGATCATCAATAGCTATGCAGCAGATGACGGAGCCGCAGCACATTTTATTGATGGTGCGATCGCTTGTGCAGTCAGTTCGCGTCCTCACGCTAAAGTTTATAAAGTTGGTAAAGTAGAGGGACAGGTGATAGAGGAGGCGATTGAGACTCGCTATTTAGGTCAATAAAAAGTCAGCGTGCAGTTGAGCAATTGCCTTGAGAGGTAGTCCCTGATGGTTAATTCAGCACAAGCCGTTAATTACTTTCCTTCGCATGATGGGGAAGTTCTGCAATTTCCTTTTGTGGTTCTTCATAATGTCACTTGGCAAACCTATCAGGCTCTCCTTTCTGATATGGGAGAACATCGCTCTGCTAGACTCGCTTTCGATCATGGCACCCTGGAAATTAAGATGCCATCAAAATTACACGAATTGATTAATCGGCTATTAGAACGTATCATCACAACCTTGACAGAAGAACTAGGGATGAGTGTTCTATCTCTCGGCTCGACAACATTTGATTCTGAAGAAGTAGAACAAGGAGTTGAGCCAGATTCCTGTTTCTATATTCAGAGTGCTGATCGAGTCAACCCCGAAGACAATGCCCCTCCACAAGATTTCCCACCCGATTTGGTGGTTGAAGTAGACATTACTAGTTCGTCGCGATCGCGCTTAAACATTTACAAGACCATGGGTGTTCCAGAAATTTGGCGCTATAGTCGTCAGGGTTTGGCAATTTTGCAGCTCCATGAGGGGCAATATGTTGAGCGTGAATATAGCTCAACCTTTGCTCTACTTTCATCAGAAATCCTGAAAGATTTTCTGGAGCGTGGAAGGCAATCCAAAAACCACAATAGTCTGATCAATGAACTACGCATGTGGTTACGGAATCAAAACAATATACTGTAATTGTGGGAACAGATAGCTCACCATTCCAGTAGCGCAGTCGAACAAGTCAATGAAGCAGACGGGCCAGGGATATTGGTGAGGATACCCAAGTTATCTGCCGCCGCTTATCTTGGTCGTTATGCAGCAAAATCACGGACATGAGTGAATTTAAGATCAGAATACTGACTCCCGCAGATTGGCTCACTTACAAGTCAATTCGGCTGGCCTCATTGGTAGATTCTCCGGGTTCATGTGGATCAACATATGAACGAGAAGCGGCGTTCTCTGAGTCTGAATGGCAATCTCGATTAGAGCCAAGTGGACGCGCCACAAACGCGTTACCTTTGATCGTGGAATGTATGGGAATTCCAATTGGACTTGCATAGGGTCTGGTGCACGAACCAGATCTAAGCATGTCTCCTACGGGCCCGGACGTCGCTTCGCGCCGCCATTGTTGCGGGCATTATGCAGCTGAGTCATTAGTGGGGCGTAACCGCAAACCCACCCGTCTCTGTTTAGGATTAAGTCAGCTCAGATTTGTAAAGTGAGTGTGTAACTGAAGTCGGTGCTAAGTTCCTACTGCCCAATCTAAATCCGTGCTACCACTAAAAATAGTCATGTCATCAGACATCATCCTGATAGGTCCTATTGGTGCTGGTAAATCCACTGTTGGGTCGCTTTTAGCTACTTGGATAGGCATTCCACAGCGCTCGATGGACGAGTATCGATGGAACTACTATAAAGAGATTGGATATGATGAAGAGTTAGCAAAATACAAAAGGGAAACTGAGGGTTTTTGGGGAATCTACCAATATTGGAAGCCTTTTGAAGCTCATGCAGTAGAGAGATTGCTATCAGAGCATAAAAATTGCGTTATTGACTTTGGGGCTGGTCATTCTATCTATGAAGATAACTCCTTATTTCAAAGAGTTCAGCAAGTTTTAGCGTCTTACTCCAACATCGTCTTATTGCTGCCTTCATCAGATTTGGATGAATCAGTACAGATTTTGAATGCGCGCAACGAGTACGTGTCAGATGGAAATCTGAACATCAATGAGCATTTTGTAAGACATCATTCAAATTATGATCTTGCAAAGTTTACGGTGTATACAAAAGCAAAGACACCGGAGGAAACCTGCGACGAGATCTTACAGTTGGTGGGCGCGGCAGAACAACCCTAGTGCAGCGGATTGATTAAAACTGCCTTGCGATGTTGCAAAGTCTCTGGCAACCGCTGACCAGGAACGTTAGGCCGCTGAGTGCGATCGCCCAGTCTGTAGTTTGCCTCAAATGGTTTGTGAGTGGCAACGTGATGGGCTGGTGGGGCGATCGCCAACACGACTTAGGTTGAACTTGGCAAAACCGTCGAGGATTTGGGCTGGTGGGGCGATCGCTCATCTCTTGGTTACGACAATTCTGCAAGATAATGTAGAGTGCTTGGCTTTAGCCTCTGTAAAATAGATACCAGAATCTAATCCGTAGGCCACAAGCGATGCCTCAGGCAATTTTGAACCAAATTCTTGACCAATTACAAACTCTAGAGGCTGCTGAGTTACAGCAGCTGAGTCAGGCCATCCAAAACTATCTTGCAGACAGAGAAACGGCCACTAAACGAACAGCATTTCATCAAGCACTAGTGGAATCTGGATTAGTTCGACAGATTAAAACCCCAGTCTTTGAGCAAAGACTGGCTCAACCCCTGATTCAAGTTCAAGGTGCATCTGTTTCTCAAACGATTATTGAGGAACGTCGATAAATGGCGGTTTACTTTATAGACAGCAGCGCATTAGTAAAAAGATATATCAGCGAAAACGGGTCTAAGTGGGTCTTAGGATTGTTTAATCCTGCGCTAAACAATGAAATCTTCGTCGCCGCCATTACAGGAGTTGAAATCATTGCAGCAATTACACGAAGATCACGAAGTGGGAGTATTAGTGCTGTTGACGCAGCAACAGTATGTAGCCAATTTAGAAACGATTTACAGACAGACTATCAGATCGTCGAAATCACTAAGGGAATTATTGATTCTGGCATGTCACTGGCTGAAGCACGAGGATTACGAGGTTATGACGCAGTTCAGTTAGCGGCAGGGTGCGCCGTCAATGCACTTTGTATAACCAGCGGATTGCCACCCGTAATTTTTACATCAGCAGACAGCGAGTTGAATGCGGCTGCTACCAATGAAGGGCTATCGGTTGAGAATCCTAACAGTGCAGAGTTACTTTAGTTCAGTTAAAGAAATGTAAAATCAGGAAGAACCCTTTCGTTGTTGCCTGATTGTGACCACCCAGCCTTCGATTCAATTTGCTAAAGCCCATAAGGCATCATTACTTCGCAGCATTGTGTCCGATTCCCTTACCGTATTTTGGGGCGATTGGCTCGATTTGCGGGTGCGGCTGCTGCAAGTGGCATCATCTGGGTTAATTTCGCCGCTGATTTACATTCTGGCCTTTGGGCTAGGGTTGGGCAGCGCCATGGATGTGGCCATGAAGCCACCCGCTGGCGATAATTATCTGCAATTTATTTTGCCGGGAATGGTGGCGTTGTCGTCGATGACGATTAGTTTTGGCGGAACGACATTCTCAATCTGTGGCGAACGCCTGTACAGCAAAACCTTTGAGGAAACCTTGCTGATGCCCGTTCATCCACTGGCGCTGTTTTTGGGCAAAATGCTAGCGGGGATGCTGCGTGGGTTGATGACGTCGGCGTCGGTGATTTTGATTTCGCTATTGGTGACTGGCAACTGGCGGTTTCTCAGTCCGCTATTTCTGATTTTGCTAGTGCTAAACTGTGCGGTGTTTTCGGGGTTGGGCGTCATTGCGGGGCTAAATGTAAAATCGTTAGAAGGGGTGGGGCTGCTGAATAACTTTTTAATTGTGCCGATGTCGTTTTTGGGCGCAACCTTTTTTGATCCGGCTACACTGCCCCCGGTTTTGAAAGTTGTAGTCTATTTACTGCCGCTGACCTACACCAGCACTGGGCTGCGGGCAGCCGTATATCTGCCGCTGGCGCAGTTTCCCTGGTACAGTATTCCGGTGCTGCTGCTGGTGGCGATCGCCCTTTCAGCGGTGGGTGCCTACCAGTTCTCGCACCAAAAAGACTAGATCCTTACCTCCCGATTCTCCATGTCTTCCGACGATATCCGTGGTACACGCCTCGAAAAAGCAAGCCAGTTGCGAGAGCTGGGCTTCAACCCTTACGCCTATCGGTGGGAGGTGACTCACCATGCGGCCACGTTGCAGGCGGCCTATGCCGACTTGGCACCGGGGGAAGAGGTGGAAACCCAGGTGTCGGTGGCCGGACGGGTCATGAATCGGCGGGTGTTTGGCAAACTCGCTTTCTTTACGCTGCAAGATGAAACGGGCACGATTCAGCTCTATCTAGACAAGGGCAAGATTGAAGCTGGCATGGCCGATGTCGATGCCGATGCCTTTGCTCATCTGAAGCAGCTTTCTGACGCAGGTGATATTTTTGGGGCGAAGGGCACAATTAAGCGCACCGAAAAAGGTGAGCTGTCTGTGAGCGTTAGCCAATACGCCATTTTGACCAAGTCGTTGCAGCCGCTGCCCGATAAGTGGCACGGGCTAACGGATGTAGAAAAGCGCTACCGACAGCGCTATGTAGACCTGATTGTCAATCCTGAGGTGCGCGAAACATTTCGGCGGCGGGCGCTGATTACGGCAGCCATTCGGCGTTATTTAAGCGATCGCAACTTCATCGAAATTGAAACGCCTGTGCTGCAATCGGAGGCGGGGGGTGCCGATGCGCGCCCGTTTGTTACCTATCACAACACCCTAGAAATGGACTTGTACCTGCGGATTGCCACCGAGCTGCACCTGAAACGGCTGGTGGTGGGCGGGTTTGAGAAAGTGTTTGAGCTGGGGCGCGTATTTCGTAACGAAGGGATCTCGACCCGGCATAATCCTGAGTTCACGACGATTGAGGTCTACTGGGCCTACGGCGACTACCACGACATGATGACCCTGACCGAAGAACTGGTCACCTATCCCGCCACTGAAGTTCTAGATACGCTGAAGATTTCATATCAAGGGCAGGACATTGACCTGACCCCACCCTGGAGGCGCGTCACCATGCACGATGCGGTGCTTGAGCAGACGGGCTTGGACTTTACGGCATTTCAAACCCTAGAGGACGCCAAAGCGGCGGCCAAAGCCGCTGGGATTGTGGGGGCTGAGAACTGTGCATCAATGGGCCACTTATTGAATGAAGCCTTTGAGCAAAAGGTAGAGGCAACGCTAATTCAGCCGACGTTTGTGACCGATTACCCGGTCGAAATTTCGCCATTGGCCAAGCCTCATCGCAGCAAGCCGGGACTAGTAGAGCGGTTTGAGCTATTCATGGTGGGACGCGAAACGGCCAATGGCTTCTCGGAGCTAACCGATCCAGTGGATCAGCGCGATCGCCTCGAAGCCCAAGCGGCTCGCAAAGCGGCTGGCGATCTGGAAGCCCACAGCGTCGATCAAGACTTCATCATGGCGCTGGAATACGGCATGCCGCCAACGGTGGGCATGGGCATGGGCATCGATCGCCTGGTGATGGTGCTAACCGATTCGGCCAGCATCCGCGATGTAATTGCCTTCCCGCTGCTGAAGCCAGAACGGCATGAAGAAAAACCTGAAGAAAAACCTGGTGAGGAGGATAAATAAACCAAGTCCATGTTGAGAACTGTAGTTTTAGCCCTCACCCCCAGCCCCTCTCCCGAAGGGCGAGGGGAGCCGGAAAGGCTTTCAAAGTCCCTCTCCCCAGGGCTACGGTGTACACACAAGTCCTCTGATGTAGGCTCACTTGCGTGTGATCCCCCCTAACCCCCCTTGAAAGAGGGGGGAACCGGACTTAAAGTCCCCCTTTTTAAGGGGGATTAGGGGGATCTCTCAGCACGTTGAGACTTTGTCCGAGATGTGTGTACACGGTAGCCCCAGGGAGAGGGCTTAAAGCCTTCGGCATCTATGAAAAGGGTGAGG
>CASBQJ010000358.1 GCA_949127705.1 Synechococcales cyanobacterium PMM_0085 | reverse complement strand
GTTTAATGCGAAGTTTCTATGAAGAGGCCAGTTGAAATGTAGATAGCACCCGCGATCTTGACTATTATGACCAGACCGTAGCCTTATATAGGTTAGGCAGTTTCACATAGCGTTCAAACAGGCATATCCTCTAGGGTGCAAGCAGGTATTGAACTAAATAGAGTTGCCGCTGAGACGATGTTGAAAGTTAGGAGTTCTGATGGACTCTTAGCGTCTAGATACTACTGTTGCAATACTTTAAGAGATGCTCTTCGGTTTCCGGAGTCTACCAAAGTAATTTTAGATTGGAGGATAGAGTGAGAAGTCCGGTAATTGCTATAGGATTAGATGCTGCTGACCCCAAACTCTTAGAAGCGTATATGGCGCAGGGGCATCTCAAGCATATTAGCCAAGTGCGCCAACAAGGTGCCTATGGCCGCCTCAATAACAGTGTTAATTATTCTGATGTCCCGACCCCCGCTGCTTCTACAGAACGCTTGTGGGCCATGACTTGGACTGGCTGCATGCCAGATCAGACTGGGTTCTGGGGTACTTCAAAGTTCTATCCCGACGGGTACGAGGTCAGTCGAGATATTCTTCAAGTTGGGTGTGACTTTGAGCAATATCCGCCGTTTTACGCCTTAGAAGACGACTATCGGGTGTTTGTTCTCGACCCGCCTACATCTGGTTTGTCTAGCAAAGTTAACGGGCTACAAACGCTGGCTTGGGGCGGGCACTACCCCTTTACTCCCAGCCATTCTAACCCTCCCGAATTGCTGCCCAACTTAATTCAAGAGTATGGCGAAAACACGGTCTTATATAAAGACACGGGCATTTGGTGGGATAAAAAATACGAAAAGTGGTTGCCAGGAGCAATTAAAACCAGTACTGAGGTTCGCTCTAAGATTTGTCGCGACTACATGAAGCAGGAAAACTGGGATCTGTTCGTAGTCGGGTTTGGTGAAGCCCACACGGCAGGTCATGATTTGTGGTACACCCACCCTGATCATCCAGTCTATGAAGCGCAAGGTAAGCCTGCTGGCCCTTTAATGCTAGACGCGTTCGAAGCTATCGACAAGGCAGTGGGCGAAATTTTAGCAGAAGCTCCTGAAGATGCCTATGTGGTGATCTTTTCGCCGCACGGAATGGGGGCAAACTATACAGACTTGCTCAGTATGGTTGTTTTGCCTGAGCTGATGTATCGCTACAGCTTCCCCGGCAAGGTGGCGATCGCCCCTGGCGATATGAACCAACCGCCGTCGAAAATGATTGAACATCCGTTCCGCAAGTCTTGGATGGGTGAAGTGTGGGCGCGCAACTATGAATCCAACCCAATTAAGCGCTTCCTCCGCCCGCTACTCCCCAGCAATTTCCTCCGGTCTCGGCACAACGGTCTAGACTCTCCCTACACCCTAATGGAACAAAAGGCTCCGCTCTCCTGGATGCCCGCGATGTGGTATCGCCCGTTGTGGCCTGAGATGCCTGCCTTTGCCCTGCCCTATTTTGCTGATGGACATGTACGAATTAACGTGAAAGGCCGAGAAAGCAATGGCACCGTTGCACCGGAAGACTACGATTCCGTGTGCAACGAACTGACGGAGATGATCTTCCGCCTCAAGGATGCCCGAACCGGCAAGTCGATGGTCAAGCAAATCTCTCGCCCCCGGCGATCGCCCTTCGACGATCACAACTTGTCCGACGCTGACCTCGTAGTGGTGTGGGAAGAAGTGATTACCGATGTGGTGGACAGCCCCGACTTTGGCCGCATTGGCCCAATCCCCCACTTCCGCTCGGGTGGACATCGCTCTAACGGATTCATCATGCTAAAAGGCCCTGGGATCATTCCCAATTCCCAATTCCGACCAGGGCAGGGGCTAGATGTCGCGCCTACAATTCGAGAACTGCTCAATGCCCCGATCCCCGAAAATTACGACGGCACCTCACTTCTTGATGCGTCTGTTCGCAAAGCTCCAGTTGGGATTTAACCCTGTATCGTGATTGCCATCCAGATTTGAACAAGGGGCTTAACCCTCTTGTTCAATCCCCCCAGACTGATGTTGTGTTGGACTAATGACCTGACTAATTATATTTTTGATATTGTGCCCAAAACGTTTATCAACTGACTGCTGAAATTAGGGTGAGATGAGTTCAGCTGAGATTATTGAGGGTCATCGTTTATGAATTCTGCTGCAGCTACACCGATCATCCCACTCATATCAGTGATTATTCCGGCCTACAATACCGAAGCTTATATTGCGCAATCGATCCAGTCGGCGCTTGAGCAAACTCTGAAGAATATTGAAGTCATTGTGGTGGATGATGGCTCGACCGACGATACGGTGGCGATCGCCCAACAATTCCAAGACAGCCGACTGCGAATCTTTGTGAATGAGCAAAATATGGGCGCTGCGGGTGCCCGTAACCGCGCCATTCAAGCGGCGCGAGGCGAATGGATTGCGGTGTTAGACTCCGATGACTGGTATGCCCCAGAGAGGCTAGAGCGCCTGCTGCAAGTTGCTTATGCCGAACGAGCAGATATGGTAGCAGACGACCTCTACTTCATTCAAGACGGAGAAGATACTCCCCGCAGCACTCTAATTCGGGAGAGTGGCCACGATTTCCCTAGCCCCCAACGAATTGATCCAGTCTTTTTTGTCCAAACAGATGTATATGGCCAGCAGGGATTACATTTGGGTTTGAGTAAGCCACTGATCAAGCGCAGCTTCCTAACCCATCACCACATTGAATATGACCTTAGCCTGCGGATGGGGCAAGATTTTTGGCTCTACCTCAAGTGTTTGGCGATCGGAGCCCGCTATGTTCTCATTCCCGACGCCTGCTATTACTATCGATTCCGTCCTGGCTCACTTGTCAAACAAAGCAAAGTAGCCCGCCTGAATGGCTATTGTCGAGCGGCTCAGAGTTTCTTGCAGCAGCCAGAAATCAAAAATAATCCCAAATTAGCCCAAGCGCTCTCGCACAATCTCAGCGTATTTGAACGTAACCGCGCCTACTACCGCGTAGTCGAAGCCCTAAAACAGAAAAAGCTGCTCCTAGCGCTCCTTGAGATGGGTCGCAACCCCTATTTCTTTGTCCATTTTGCTCAACAGCTTAAGGCTATTTTATCTCGCCGTTGGCAATACTATCTCACCAAAAACAAACTCGCCTATGAAACTCGCCTATCCCATTCGTCTGCCTCTAAAGATGCGGGGTTAAATAAAGTTTGATAGCAAGGCATCCTCGATTTAAATAATCGACCCACTCAGTTGACAAACTTTTATTGGAATTAGATCTGCTAATGCTAGGACGTCGATTACTTGGAAATTCTCTTTCAATTTTAGTCACCCGGCTGACTCAGAGTATCGCGACGTTTGTATTGAGTGCGTCTATTGCTCGCATCTTAGGGCCGTATGAGCTAGGTCAATATCTTTTAGGATTTGGCTTATATTTTATTTTTATGAGCCTTGCCTCTCAGGGGTTTAAGGTTTTATTTACGCGCGAGCTGTCGCGTAATCCAGACGAGACGCCGACCTATTTGGTGAGTGGAACTCTACTCCAGCTCTTTTTTTGCTTTGTCGGCTACGCCATGCTGGCCGGGCTGATCTTTGTCTTGCCCTACAAGCCAGACACTTCAATGGTTTGTTATGTCATGGGGTTGGCAATTTTCCCGTTTGCCATTTCCAATATTACTGAATCCGTCTTCCAATCCAAAGAGAAGATGTATTTGATCACCATTAGTACGGTGCCCATTTATATCTTGCGCCTGGTTGTGATGATTTGGGCGATGCAGGCAGGCTATGGAGTGGTGGATCTGGCGATCATCACCGTCATTTCGGAAGCGCTGATTTTGTTGATTGAGTGGGGGCTGGTGCTGCGAATGGTAACGCCCAAATGGAAAATTTCCTGGGAGTTTATTCGGACAGCGTTAAAATCGGTGCGCACCTTCATTGCCATTGAAGGTGTAGCGGTGATTAACACGCGGATGCAGCTGTTGATTCTGTCGCTGATTGGTGGGGAAATTGTTGTCGGGCTATATGGCTCAATTGTGCAGTTGATGCAGCCGTTTGATATTCTCTCTAGCAGCTTAACGGTGGGTGTATTCCCCAGCATGACTAAGACGGTGGGGCTAGGGTTACGCAAGCAGCGTCAGCTATCTGAGCGCATTATTGAAATGCTTTGCTTTGTAGCCTTGCCTATCACTATTGGTATGCCGTTTTTTGGCGGAGATTTGTTGGCTTTGGTGTATCAAAAGTCAGACTTTAGTGCCGCTGCCATACCGCTCTGTATTGTATCACTTGGATTAATGGCATCATCTTTTAGCCGTCCTCTGAGTTATTTGCTAGTTGCAAACCACTTTGAGAAAATCAATATGCGTGAGGTGCTCACAACTACGATTACTGCGAGCATTATGGGCTTTTTCTTAGTCTCAAGATTTGGGCTGATGGGAGCGGCATTTTCGGTGCTATTTATGCGTTTGAGTAGCTGCGCTCAATATGTATATGCCGTTTGCGTTAATTTGTTTACATTGCGATTCTGGCGAATTATGCGCCGTCCTTTGTTGGTTAACGGGCTGATGGTGCTCGTGTTCTGGCTCCTCAAGCATAATGGCAGCAATATTGCTGTAGTGCTGTTAGTGTCTACAGGCGTTTATGCTCTGCTGTTAGGCTCAGTGGTCATTTTCAATTTAGGTGGGCCAAAGGTCGCCTATGCCAAGCTGTTGCAACGATAGGTAGGAATTCTAATGAAGGTTGCACTACTCCATTTTTGTTTTCCTGAATATACGGTTGGGCTAGCCAATGGTTTAGCCGATCATGTGGATGTGACGCTCATTCATCCTGAGAAGCTCTCAACTACTTGCCGAGATGTGCTAGATCCACGCGTCAAAGTGCGGACTTTTCCCAAAGGGCGAATTCGCGACATCCGCAATATTGCCTCAATGCGAGCCATGATGCGCCTGATTCGTGAGGTCAATCCAGATGTCTTGCATGTGCAAGAAACCAATGATTTTTGGTATGACCTGACGCTGTTGCTGAATCGGATGCCGCCGCTGGTGACTACAATCCATGATGTTTTTCGTCATCCCGGCGATCGCGGCAGTATTCCGGGTGCAGAGTACACGCGTCGGATTGCGTTTTACAAGTCTCAGCGACTCATCGTCCATGCCGATGCGCTTAAAGATGCCCTAACGGGTCAATTTCGGGTTCCTGCTAAGCGGGTAGCTGTGTTGCCCCATGGCGAAATTGGCAGCTTGTTTCAGCGCTGGGCCGATGGCGTCAGGCTAACCCGCGAGCCGCATACGCTGCTATTTTTTGGCCGGATCTGGCCGTATAAGGGGCTGAAATACCTGCTTGAAGCCATGCCATTGGTGGCAGAACAGTTTCCGGATGTGCGGTTAATTATTGCCGGACGGGGTGAAAAGTTGGAGCAGTATTTTCCGCATGGGTGTGACCCTCGCCGCTACGAAATGCTAAATGATTATATTCCCACAAAGGCCGTAGCCGGCTTGTTTGAGCGCAGTACGGCTGTGGTCTTGCCTTACATTGAATCGTCGCAGAGCGGTGTGGCGGCTGTCGCGTTTGCGTTGGGTGCTCCGGTCATTGCCTCTAACGTGGGTGGGTTAGGCGAGATGATTCGGCATGAGCAAGATGGCTTGTTGGTGCCGCCCCGAGATGGGCGATCGCTGGCAGATGCCATCATTCGGCTGCTGGGCGATCGCCCCCTCCAACAGCAAATGCAAACTGCCGCCCTAACCCGCTGCCAGCAGGATCTCAATTGGTCTCACATTGCGGCTGATACGGTTGAGGTCTATCAGAAGGCGATCGCGATCGCTCGATAAATTCG
>CASBQJ010000357.1 GCA_949127705.1 Synechococcales cyanobacterium PMM_0085 | reverse complement strand
GCTCGCGTCAATTCTTATGGGTTCATTGAAACGCCTTATCACCGGGTGGAAAATGGCCGCGTACTGCGAGATGAAGCCCCCATCTATATGACGGCAGACGAGGAAGACGATGTCCGGGTCGCTCCTGGCGATGTGCCCTCGGACGAAAACGACTACATCATGGGCGATCAGGTACCTGTGCGCTACCGCCGCGATTTCACCACTACTACCCCAATTGAGGTGGACTATGTCGCTATTTCCCCCGTACAGATTATTTCGGTAGCGACGTCGCTGATTCCGTTTTTGGAGCACGACGACGCTAACCGAGCTTTGATGGGATCAAACATGCAGCGCCAAGCGGTACCGTTGCTGCACCCTGAACGACCCTTGGTCGGTACGGGCTTAGAAGCCCAAGCGGCCAGAGATTCGGGGATGGTGATTGTGAACCGGGTAGCCGGTGAGGTGTCCTATGTAGACGCCAGCCGGATTCGGGTTCGTGATGAAAATGGCAAGGAGATCGAGTATGTCCTACAAAAATATCAGCGCTCAAACCAAGATACCTGTTTGAACCAGCGCCCGATTGTATCGGTGGGCGATCGCGTTTCGGCTGGGCAAATTTTGGCAGATGGGTCTGCTACCGAAGGGGGTGAGATCGCCCTTGGCCAAAACGTTCTCATCACTTATATGCCATGGGAAGGCTACAACTACGAAGACGCCATCCTGATTAGCGAACGCCTGGTCTACGACGACGTATATACCTCTATCCACATTGAAAAATATGAGATTGAGGCACGCCAAACCAAGTTGGGACCTGAGGAAATTACGCGGGAAATTCCTAACGTGGGCGAAGATGCGTTGCGCCATCTAGATGAAACGGGGATCATTCGCATTGGAGCCTGGGTAGACGCCAGCGACATTCTGGTGGGCAAAGTCACACCTAAGGGGGAATCAGATCAGCCCCCTGAAGAAAAGTTGCTGCGAGCTATCTTTGGGGAGAAGGCTCGCGATGTCCGAGACAACTCTCTGCGGGTACCCAACGGGGAAAAAGGGCGCGTAGTCGATGTCCGGGTGTTTACTCGTGAACAGGGTGACGAGCTCCCTCCCGGTGCCAACATGGTAGTTCGGGTTTACGTCGCTCAAAAGCGCAAAATTCAAGTGGGCGACAAGATGGCAGGTCGTCACGGCAACAAGGGAATTATTTCCCGGATTCTGCCCATCGAAGACATGCCCTATCTGCCCGATGGGAAACCCGTAGACATTGTATTGAACCCGCTCGGAGTCCCTTCGCGGATGAACGTCGGTCAGGTATTTGAATGCCTGCTGGGCTGGGCTGCCGAAAATTTGGGCGTCCGATTCAAAATGACCCCGTTTGATGAAATGTATGGGCAAGAGGCGTCGCGTCTCACCACCCACGGCAAACTGCAAGAAGCGCGTGAAAAAACTGGCAATGACTGGGTGTTCAACCCCGCGAACCCTGGCAAAATCCAGGTTTATGACGGGCGCACGGGTGAACCGTTCGATCGCCCAGTCACGGTAGGTAAAGCCTACATGCTGAAACTAGTACACCTGGTAGACGACAAAATCCATGCACGCTCTACTGGTCCCTACTCGTTGGTTACCCAGCAGCCGCTGGGAGGCAAAGCGCAGCAAGGGGGTCAGCGGTTTGGGGAAATGGAAGTATGGGCACTGGAGGCATTTGGTGCGGCATACATTTTACAAGAGCTGTTAACTGTGAAGTCCGATGACATGCAGGGTCGTAACGAAGCCCTAAATGCGATCGTCAAGGGTAAAGCGATTCCTCGTCCGGGCACGCCTGAATCCTTTAAGGTACTGATGCGCGAGCTGCAATCTCTTTGTTTAGACATTGCGGCCCATAAGCTACAAACCCAGGAAGATGGCACCAGTCGTGATATCGAAATTGACTTGATGGCAGATGTCAGCAGTCGTCGCGCCCCATCGCGTCCGACCTACGAATCCATCTCTCGAGACGAAATGGAAGAGGTAGAAGACTAGATCAGAAACCAGGGGAGAGAGCAGCCATCCCGTTAAGGATATTAATCGCTACATATCTTCTTAACGATTCTGGGTGCTTCGCTCCCTCAATTTCATCTCTTTTTACCGGCTCCCAACAGCTGATCTACAGTCGCTAGAACACAAGAAGGAAGGATTAACGATGGCCAAGCTCGAACAGCGATTTGACTACGTCAAAATTGGTCTGGCATCTCCGGAACGAATTCGTCAGTGGGGTGAGCGCACGCTGCCTAACGCCATGGTGGTGGGTGAAGTCACCAAGCCTGAAACGATTAACTACCGCACATTAAAGCCTGAAATGGATGGGCTGTTTTGTGAGCGCATTTTTGGACCTGCCAAAGATTGGGAATGTCATTGCGGCAAATACAAACGGGTGCGCCATCGTGGCATTGTGTGCGAGCGCTGTGGCGTAGAGGTTACAGAATCGCGGGTGCGTCGTCACCGCATGGGCTATATCAAACTAGCGGCTCCTGTTGCCCATGTTTGGTATCTCAAGGGTATTCCGAGCTATATGGCCATTTTGCTGGATATGCCCCTTCGGGACGTAGAGCAAATTGTTTATTTCAATGCCTACGTAGTGCTGGATCCAGGCAATGCCGACAACTTGAGCTACAAGCAGCTGCTAACTGAAGATCAGTGGATTGAGATTGAGGATCAGCTTTACAGCGAAGACTCCCAACTGTCCGGGATTGAAGTCGGAATTGGGGCAGAGGCATTGCAACGGCTACTTCAAGACCTAGAGTTGGAAAAAGAGGCAGAGCAACTGCGAGAAGAAATTGCTACTGCTAAGGGTCAAAAGCGCGCCAAGCTAATTAAGCGGCTGCGGGTAATTGATAACTTTGTGGCCACGCAGTCGAAACCCGAGTGGATGGTGCTGTCAGTGATTCCGGTGATTCCGCCAGACTTGCGTCCTATGGTGCAGTTGGACGGAGGACGGTTTGCTACCTCTGATTTAAACGACTTGTATCGCCGAGTCATCAACCGGAACAACCGCCTAGCGCGTCTCCAGGAAATTTTGGCTCCTGAGATTATCGTCCGCAACGAAAAGCGGATGCTGCAAGAAGCTGTAGATGCCCTGATTGACAACGGTCGTCGCGGTCGCACGGTGGTGGGTGCCAACAACCGTCCATTAAAGTCTCTGTCAGACATTATTGAAGGGAAACAGGGACGCTTCCGCCAAAACTTGTTGGGTAAGCGGGTCGATTACTCCGGTCGTTCTGTGATCGTGGTAGGTCCCAAGCTCAAGATTCACCAGTGCGGTCTACCCAAAGAAATGGCGATTGAGCTGTTCCAGCCGTTCGTCATCCACCGCCTGATCCGACAAGGATTGGTAAACAACATCAAAGCGGCCAAAAAGCTGATTCAACGCAATGATCCCCAAGTTTGGGATGTGTTGGAAGAAGTGATTGACGGGCACCCTGTGATGCTAAACCGGGCACCTACGCTGCACCGCCTAGGCATTCAAGCGTTTGAACCAATGCTGGTAGAAGGTCGCGCCATTCAACTGCACCCACTGGTTTGTCCAGCGTTTAACGCTGACTTTGACGGAGACCAAATGGCGGTACATGTGCCGCTGTCGCTGGAAGCCCAGGCAGAGGCTCGCCTGCTGATGCTGGCTTCAAATAACGTCCTCTCGCCTGCGACAGGTAAACCGATCATCACCCCTAGCCAAGACATGGTATTGGGCTGCTATTATCTAACCGCTGAAAACCCAGATGCAAAGAAGGGTATAGGAAATTATTTCTCCAACCTGGAGGATGTGATCATTGCTTACGACCAAAAGCAGGTTGATCTTCATTCCTATATTTGGGTGCGGTATGAAGGCCCGATGGAGACGTCGGAGCCAGATCATGAACCAGTCAAGGTAGATACGGCGGAAGATGGCACGGTGGTGAATCACTACAAGTTCCGTCGGGTGCGCCAAGATGCGGACGGCACCCACATCTCTCAATACATTCGCACGACTCCAGGGCGGATCATTTACCACAAGACAGTGCAAGATACGCTAGCCCGGTAAGACGACGTCGGCGATCGCCTCTTTCGCTCGACGAATCCGGGCAAGGGCGATCGCTGACCCAATGACGTCAGGCGACACGACAACAGACAGATTGCTAACTACCAGATTGCTAACTACTCTGAAGGGCGAGAACTCATAATGCCAGAGCATATTTCAATTGAGAATACCGAACAGCCAGTCGTTTTTCACAACGGAGTGGTGAACAAGGCGCAGTTGCGCAACCTCATTGCTTGGTCTTTTACCAACTATGGCACCGCACGGACTGCTCGGGTAGCCGATGAACTGAAGGAACTTGGCTTCAAGTTTGCCACTCGGGCGGGCGTGTCGATTAGCGTAGACGATCTGCAAATTCCTCCTAGCAAGAAGAAGTTGTTGGAAGAAGCGGAAGAAGAAATTCGTCGCACCGAGACTCGCTACAGCCGGGGCGACATTACGGAAGTGGAGCGGTTTCAAAAAGTAATTGACACCTGGAATAGCACCAGTGAAGAACTAAAAGACGAAGTGGTGCGGAACTTTAAAGAAAGCAACCCGCTTAACTCGGTCTACATGATGGCATTCTCTGGCGCACGGGGAAATGTTTCTCAAGTTCGACAGTTGGTCGGGATGCGGGGTCTGATGGCAAACCCACAGGGGGAAATTATTGACTTACCGATTAAGACCAACTTCCGGGAAGGTCTAACGGTGACCGAGTACATTATTTCTTCCTATGGTGCCCGCAAAGGTCTGGTAGACACCGCTTTGCGGACAGCCGACTCCGGTTATCTAACCCGTCGTCTCGTGGATGTTTCTCAAGATGTAATCATCCGGGAGATTGACTGTGGTACAGATCGGGGAATTCCAGTTCGAAACATGACCGATGGAGAGCGGATTCTAATTCCTCTAGAAAACCGCTTGCTGGGTCGGGTAGCCGCTAGAGACGTAGTGCATCCCGAAACTGGTGAAATCATTGTTAGCCGTAACCAGCCTATTTCGAATGAAGTAGCGCGTGAAATCGGCAAAGGCAAACTGGAAGAGGTGACAGTGCGATCGCCCCTGACCTGTGAAGCCACTCGTTCGGTTTGCCAGCATTGCTATGGATGGAGTTTGGCGCATGCCTACATGGTAGACATGGGCGAAGCGGTAGGAATTATTGCGGCTCAATCGATTGGAGAGCCGGGTACACAGCTCACTATGCGTACCTTCCACACGGGTGGTACTGTTACAGGGGAACAGGTGCCCCAAGTGCGGGCTCACTTCAACGGCACGGTTCGGCTCAAACCGAAGCAAATCCGTGCTCGTGCTTTCCGGACTCGCCATGGCGAAGATGCCCAAATCATTGAAGCCAATGTAGATGTGATTCTAGAGCATGGCAGCCGTAAAGAGTCATCGACCTTGCCACCTGGCTCTATTTTGTTTGTGCATGAGGGGCAATCGGTCACCTCTGGCACCATGCTGGCCGAAATGCCTGCACCGGGGCGGATGGGCAAAGTTACAGAAAAAGCGACAAAAGACGTGGCGTCTGACCTGGCTGGCGAAGTCAAATTTGCCGATGTGGTGCCCGAAGAAAAGCGCGATCGCCAAGGTAATACAACTCGAATTGCCCAGCGGGGTGGCTTAATTTGGGTGCTTTCAGGCGATGTGTATAACCTGCTGCCCGGAGCCGAGCCAAGCGTGAAGAATGGCGATCGCGTCGAAAGCGGCAGCACCCTCGCCGAAACCAAACTGGTCACCGAGAATGGTGGCACTGTCCGAATTCCTCAAGAAACAGAAGGAAAAGGCGGGCGTGAAGTAGAAATCATCACCGCATCGGTATTGCTGAACCAAGCCCAGATTATTGTTGAAAGCTTCCAGGGGCGCGAACATTATCTGATTGAAACCCAGCACAATCAGCGCTTCTCGCTAATTGCTACTCCCGGCACCAAAGTCACCAATAACCAGGTGGTAGCCGAACTAATTGACAACCGCTACCATACCCAAACGGGTGGCATTATCAAATTCTCGGGTGTAGAAGCCGCAAAACGCGGTAAAGCCAAACAAGGCTATGAAGTCACCAAAGGCGGCACCATTCTTTGGATTCCCGAAGAATCGCACGAGGTGAATAAAGACATCTCCCTGTTACTCGTGGAAGATGGCCAATATGTTGAAGCAGGCACAGAAGTTGTCAAAGACATCTTCTGCCAAAGCAACGGCGTCGTCGAAGTGACCCAAAAGAACGACATTTTACGAGAAGTCGTGATTAAGCCCGGTGAGCTACATTTGGTCGATAACCCAGAAGCAGTCATGGGCAAGAATGACACCATTGCTAGCCCCGGACAAGAAGTCATGCCGGGACTCACGGTATCAGACTTGCGCTACATCGAATATGTAGAATCACCGGAAGGCCCTGCCCTGCTATTACGGCCTGTCACCGAATATACAGTGCCCGACGAGCCGTCCGTTCCGAGTCAATCGTCTACCAGCGAAGAATTGGGTCGTGCCATTCAGCTGCGAGCCGTGCAGCGCATCCTTTACAAAGATGGAGAGCGCGTCAAATCGGTAGAAGGGCTGGAACTGCTGCGAACCCAGCTGGTACTAGAAATTGACAAAGATGCCCCACAGCTAGCTGCCGATATCGAACTGGTAGCCGACGAATCCAACCCAGATGTGCTGCGATTGCAGTTAGTCATTCTCGAATCCTTGGTGATTCGGCGAGATGTTGCCGCTGACCCCACCCAAGGTAGCACCCATACCAGCCTGCTGGTAAAAGACGGTGACCAGATTGCACCGGGTGCAGTGATTGCCCGAACAGAAATTCGCTGTAAAGAAGCGGGTGAAGTACGCGGCATCGGTACCGGGGAAACTGTCCGCCGGATTTTAGTGGTTCGCGAAGCCGACAAGATCTCGGTGGATACGGGGAGCAATGCTCCGCATGGCAAGCCCGGTGACCTAGTGGTAGCAGGAACCGAACTTGCCCCTTCTATTGTTGCCCAAGAATCAGGCCAGATCGTCGAGGTACATGACTCACAGATCACGCTGCGCCTAGCTCGCCCCTACCGCGTATCGGCTGGTGCCGTGTTGCACATCGACGACAGCGACCTCGTGCAACGGGGAGACAACCTAGTGCTGCTAGTGTTTGAGCGAGCCAAAACAGGAGACATCATTCAGGGGTTACCCCGAATTGAAGAACTGCTCGAAGCCCGTAAGCCCAAAGAAGCCTGTGTGTTGTCGGCACGACCCGGAACAGCACAGGTCATTTACAGCGATGATGAAACCGTCGAGGTCAAGGTTGTTGAATCAGAAGGCGTGATTGCCGAATATCTGATCGGGCCGGGACAAAACATGCTGATCATTGACCGCCAGGACGTGAACACGGCAGAACCACTAACCGATGGGCCTCCTAACCCTCATGAAATTCTGGAAATCTTTTTCCGGTATCATCGTGAGAATCTGGGTGTTCATGAGGCCGCACTGCTCAGTTTAGAGCAAGTTCAGACCTTCTTGGTTAACGGGGTACAGTCGGTATATCAATCGCAGGGGATTGAAATTTCTGACAAGCACATCGAAGTGATTGTCCGGCAGATGACCTCTAAGGTGCGGGTAGATGACGGGGGCGACACCACCATGCTGCCCGGTGAACTGGTAGAACTGCGCCAAATTCAGCAAGTCAACGAGGCTATGTCGATTACGGGCGGTGCCCCAGCAGAATATACTCCGGTATTGTTAGGAATCACCAAGGCATCATTAAACACCGATAGCTTCATCTCAGCCGCCAGCTTCCAGGAAACCACACGAGTGTTAACAGAAGCGGCAATTGAGGGCAAGTCAGACTGGTTGCGTGGTCTGAAGGAAAACGTGATCATTGGTCGTTTGATTCCAGCAGGTACAGGCTTCAACGCCTACGAAGAACCCGGCAGCATGGATGTTGATCTGAGCTATGACGGTAGTGCTTTTGAGGACGACTTAGGGCTAACCGACGTTGTGCTCGACGATCGCACTGCTCGCACCTACGAGCTAGAGGGCGGTTTCGACGTCTTCCCAGCAGAAGCTCTCCGCGATCGCAATGCTACTACCGACTTTGCGCGACCCACTTACGGGTTTGGCACCTCAGCCATCATTGATGACGAGGAAGCGGTGGAAGACGATTTTCTCGGTGACGATGAAGAGCCAGCCGTAGAAGAAGACGAGATTTAGGAACTCTGCTCAGAGTTCTATACCCTGAATTCTGTCGCCCAGCTGCTCAATCTGCCCCTTCATCAGTAAAGCCCTGATACCTTCGCGATCAACCGAAGGCATCAGGGCTTTACTGTAAGGGCTATCCAGTACTTTACCGGATGGCAGAACTGCAAAAGCTCCTAAGAATTGTAGGGATAGCTTGTGTATTTTGCGAAACCTTTTCTAAAGTAAGCCTCTTATCTATGCAACCCTCTGTTCAGCCTCCAGACATCTACCCCGTGCTCCCAGTTATTCTCCAGTCTCGCGATCAGTACCGTCTTTGCCATATTTACCTGCCTGATTCAGGCGATCGCATAGCGGCAATTACGATCAACAACTTGTACTACAGCTTTTTTCGGGTTGAAAAGACTGAAAAACGGGCTAGAGAGGTTTGCAGTAAGCTCAGCCAGAGGGGATATAGCCCCGCCCTGACTAAAATTCCCAAAGGTCTTGCCATCTGGACATTAGAGCCTAATGCTCAGCTGGCTTCGGCAGACACTATTACGAGTTCAGCATCCGTATCCACCGATCAAGCATTGCCCTACAAGCTTTTGGTCTCTGGTAGCCAGTACAGCTTTTGCAATATTCGAGTCCCAGACCTCAAGAAACAGCTGACTGCGATCGCCTTTGAAAATCGCTACTACAGCCTGTTCAAGACAGTCGATGAGATCCAACAGGCAGTACAAATCGTCAAAAAATTCAGTCACCGGGGGAGCGAGACAGTCATTACCCAAAACGCTAAAGGGTATGGGCTGTGGGTGCTGGAGCCAGATGCTTATCTAGATTGAAATGTCGCCCAATCATTTAACCAGTTCCAACAAACGCAGTTTCAATAAACAAAACCCCAGCAATCATGAAGGCGTGTAACCAAGCTATACACCTTAATAATTGCTGGGGCTAGAATAATTGCTGTAGCTAGCTCCTAATAGTCTGAGAATAGTCTGAGAACTTGAATATCTAAAGAGATTAGATGTCGCGTTCGCTCAATTCACGCGTTAGGTAGTCAAAAGGCTGATCGAGCAGACTTGAACTTTCAACCCCCGCTGCCGCTACCTGCTCTTTAACAATATCCTTCATAATCTGGATGCCGCGAACGGTAGGGCCGACTGGAACTCCTAGCGAATTATAGGTTTCCCGTAGCCCTTGGAGCACCCGTTCGTCCAGCACATCCATATTGCCTGCCACAAGAGCGTAGGTAGCGTAGCGCAAATAGTAGTCCATGTCTCGCAGACAAGCGGCATAGCGACGTGTGGTGTATGCATTACCGCCAGGACGAATCAGCTCTGGGATATCTTCAAATAATTGAACACCTGCCTGTCTGACAATAGCGGCGGCATTACCATTGATCACAGCGGCGGCTTGAATCCGCGCCATCCCAGTCGTGAAGTAGGATTTCAAACTATCCATCGCATCACGGTCTAAGTACCGACCTTTGAGGTCGTAGTTGTCAATCAGGCTTGTGACTGCGTCCCGCATGAATTTAAATCTCCCAACATTAAACCAAAATCCAAAGTTTCATAAACCGAATGCTACATAAACGATCAGAGCAAAGCTGACAATCCAAGGCAAAACTTGCGTTCAAAACTTGCTTTATATCAAGCATTCAAGGTTTAGTGTATCACGCAGAATTGAACCCAACTTTTATCGATTCACCCGATATCAGCAGTTTTCTGATTAAGTTTTATGTTGACTGTAACAGCTCAATAGAGTGCACATTTTGAGAATTTAAGCGATCTGCGTAACGTTATAGTGATTAGACTTCGTTCCATTTTTCAGAAACTCACCTTGTATCAATAGATACAAAATTTTGCCTTTACCCCTTTTTAAGATAGGGCAAGTGCAGTTGAGCCGATCAAACTCAATAAGGAGCAGTTCATGACGACGCCACAAGCAGTCTTGAAAATGATTGATGATCAAGGAATTGAACTCATCGACTTAAAATTTGTCGATTTGTATGGCATTTGGCAACACTGCACATTCCACAAAAGCCTGATTGATGAAGATTCATTTGTGAATACCGGTGGCGTAGCGTTTGACGGTTCCAGCATTCGGGGCTGGAAGGCGATCAATAGCTCAGACATGGCGATGGTGCCAGATCCAACTACAGCTTGGATCGACCCGTTTATGGCTGTGCCCACCCTCAGTATGATCTGCTCCATCGTCGATCCTCGCACTCAGCAAATGTATGAGCGCGATCCACGTTCGATTGCCCAAAAAGCGATCGACTACCTCATTTCTACTGGACTGGGCGATAAAGTTTACTGTGGGCCAGAACCCGAGTTTTTCATCTTCGATTCGATTCAATATGGCCAGTCGGGGCACGAAAGCTACTTCTTCATTGACTCTGATGAAGGCAACTGGAACTCTGGTAAGGACTCTAGCCTAGGACACAAGATCGGCAAAAAGCGCGGCTATTTTCCAGTTGCTCCGTCCGATATGCTGCAAGACATTCGCACTGAGATGCTGCTAACGATGGCCAAGTGCGGCGTGCCAATTGAGAAGCACCACCATGAAGTTGCAGGCGGTGGGCAGTGTGAATTAGGGATTCGGTTCTCTGACCTAGTTCATGCCGCTGACTACGTATTGACCTATAAATATGTGGTCAAGAACGTTGCTCGCAAATATGGCAAGACGGCCACCTTTATGCCCAAGCCTATTCACGACGACAACGGGACTGGGATGCATAGCCACATGTCAATTTGGAAAGATGGCCAGCCGCTGTTTGCCGGGGACAAGTATGCGGGCTTAAGCCAGATGGCGCTGTGGTTTATTGGAGGGTTAATCAAACATGCCCCTTCAATTCTGGCGTTTACGAACCCCACCGTGAACTCTTACAAGCGTCTAGTTCCCGGCTTTGAGGCTCCCGTCAACCTGGCCTATTCTGCGGGTAACCGTTCGGCTTCGATTCGGATTCCGCTATCGGGCAGCAATCCTAAAGCGAAGCGATTGGAGTTCCGCTGTCCTGACGCCTCTAGCAACCCCTATCTCACCTTCTCTGCCATGCTGTGTGCTGGACTAGATGGGATCAAGAACCAGATCGATCCAGGGGAACCGCTGGATGTAGACATTTACGAAATGTCTCCTGAGGAGTTAGCTAAGGTGCCCAAGGCTCCGGCTAACTTAGGTGAAGCGTTGGCCAATCTGGAAAAAGACCACGACTTTTTGACCGTGGGCGGAGTCTTCCCAGAGGACTTCATCATGAACTGGATTGCCCTGAAGCTAGAGGGGGAAGTGAAGCCGCTCAGCAAACTGCCTCACCCCTACGAGTTTGAACTGTATTACGACTGCTAATTTCGTCAGCAGCTCCTAAAGAAAGTAGGGGCGGTTTGCGAACCGCCCCTACCAAATACCTAGCTCTAAACGTACGGCTCAACGGCAGCGGTACAGATCGTAGCTGTAGCCACTAATCCAGACTTTTTTTAGAGCCGCTGCTGGGCAGCCCTGTCGCTCGACCCATTGTGGTGACGTTTGCAGCGCCTGCCAGTTGACTAACCAGAGGTCAAACGGTCGAGGGTAGTGGCGTAGTGCTTCTGTCAGCGTGGCGATCGCCTCCTCTGGGTCAGCCTTGCGATGCGCCAGCAAAAACTGAGGCATTGTGTATGGGCTAGCGTCGTTAGCCAGTCGAAATTCGCGCGCGATCCCCATCATTTCACCCGTATGCACATGGGTTTGGTGACTGGTAGCAACTAATATAGGAGCTTGGCTATGCTGCCGCATTTGAGCCGCCAGCAGTTCAGGGCGGTAGTATTTTTTGTAGCCTAGATTGGTCGTGACCGAGAATGCGCTCAGCAAGCCTAAAAGCAAGACAAACAGCACGGCATGTTTGCCAATTTTGGGAAACTGGTTTTGCAGAGAGAACCACGCCAGCGGGGGATGGCGGCGGGTCAAAATCGGCGTTTGCCATAAGACGGCAAGCGCGGCACCCGTTAGCACCACAACTACCGGGAAGTAAACAAAGTTGTAGCGGGCACCCCGCGTTAAATCACGACCTGAAACATAAGTAATGAGAAAGATCAGCGCGATCGCCCCCAACACAAACACCCCCAGGAGCTGAACAATCCAGCGGGTCTGCGGCTCGCGCAACCATCCCTTCAATCCGCGCCCCAGCAACGGCACAATCCAAAACAGGAACGGCAGCATCACCATGCCCGCTACCACGGCTAGAGGGATAAAATCTGCCTCTAATGGCAGCAGGCACAGCATCACAACCCAAGCCGCTAGCGATTGGAAGAACGGATTGAGCCACATTAATAGATTGCTTCGATCAAAGAAAATCCACTCCGTGAGTTCGCTCCCTTGGCTTTGCCAAAGTTCGGGCAGCCAGACCAAACAGCCAATCGCCGAGCCAATCACTACCAGCGCCAGCCGCCACAGGTTAGGCCCAGAATGGCGGATTTGAGCAACCAGCGGTTGAAATTTTCCTTGTCGGGTTAGATCTTTTTCGTGATCCAGCCACAGGTAGCAGAGCGCGATCGCCTCTGCCGCTAGAGTCAGCGCAAAAAAGTAATGAACTGCCACCCCCAAGCCATTAATCGCAGACCAGGCTAAGCACAGCCATAGCGGGATCACCACCCGCTCCCGCATGGCCCGAGTGGCTACCACTAAACCGGCCAGCGATAGCGTCACCAACAAAATTGCCAGCGTATAGTGGCGGGCATCTTGCGCCAAAAAAACGCCATAGGGTGAAACTGCCATCATTCCCGCTGCCAGCTGCCCCACCAGCCTAGAGCCAAATGCCAGCCATGCTAGCCAAAACACGGCAGGGATCGTCAACACCCCGATTAAGGCCGGCAGCGATCGCCCCGCCCACAGGCTGACCAACCCACTGGGCAAGGCCGGAAATAGCTGTAGCCACCAATGAGATAGCACAAAGTAGACCGGCGGATGCGTGCTCTCACTCATCAGATGCTGAACGACATCGCGCACTGTACCACCCGGAGCGCCACCCGCAGCCACGCGCAGCGGTTCTAGCAACGTGTCGGTAGAAATAATTTGGTTAAGCGGAACGGTGCGGAAACTATGCCCCAAGCTAAATACCAGCGTAGAAAACTCATCTGTCCAGGGGGGTTTGCTAGTCAGGTAGCTAAACCGCACAATGGCTCCAATGAGCATCCATCCCAGCAACAACAGCCCATGTAGCTGGCGATCGCCTAATCGTCTCTCCACACCAATCTCCCCACCAGAACCGATCCCCATCTAAGGTAGTTTACCTTAGGGCAACTTGGTCGGAAATCTCACCGTAAACACACTGCCGCGCCCCGCTGTTGAATCTACCTCAATGGTGCCGTCATGCGCCTCTACAATTCGCCGCGCCAAATATAGTCCCAAGCCATTGCCGGAGCGCTTATGGTTGCCCTGACGATAGCGCTCAAACAACACCAACTGATCGTCTAGCTCAATTCCAGGCCCCGTATCTTGCACTTCAATCACCACCCAGGATGGAAGCGTGGACGGTGAGGGCTGCCCTTCCTGCGAGTCTTGCTCTTCACCCAGCGCCGCCATTTCTTTGAGACATACAGTCACCGAGCCAGTATCCGTAAACTTAATTGCATTACCAATTAAATTAACAAACAACCGACGAATTTCTAAACAGTCGCCCATCACCTTAGCAGGTTTTTTGGAGACAGCCATGAGTTCATCGATGACATGTAAGTTTAACCCTTTATCATGAGCCAAAGGAGTTAGCGCTTGCATCACTTCCTGCAAAATCTCAGACACATTGCAAACATCAAAGGCCATTATCTTTTCGCCAGCATCGTGACGATAAACTTCTAGCAATGTATTCACCATTTGCAGTAGGTTTTGGTTGCTGCGAACCATCACATCGATCGCCTCTTCCATCTCAGCAGAAACATCACCAAACGCTTCTTCTAGCAACAGCTTCAACATCCGATCAGCCGCTACCAAAGGTGTACGTAAGTCGTGCGTGAGCCGCGATACAAAATCTTCCCGCTGGCGTGCCAGTTGCTCCCGTTGGCGATTGGCCACATCTGCCTGAAGTTCTGCCTGGTAAATTCGAATGGCATTGCGCAGAATGCGAGCCAATTCTTCGGGCGAGATCTGCGATTTGGGCAAATAGTCAGAGGCTCCGGCTTTCATCATTTCAACCGCGAGCTGTTCATCGCCTTGACCAGTTAATACAATCAGCGGAATTTTTTGCCCTGTAATCCGCAAATCCTGAATTAGCGCTAAGCCATCGCGATCGGGCAAGCGATAGTCTACAAACACACAGTCAAACGACTGCTGAGCCAACGCTGCGATCGCCATGGCACAGGTCTCAGCTTCCACCAACTGCATCGTAATTCCCGCTGCTTTTAATGCCCGACGCACCGCCATGCGGTCTACCTCGTCGTCATCTACTACTAAAATTTTTAAGGCATCTTCCATAGGATTTGCAGATCAGTAGAGGTTAGCTTCATGATCCTTAAGGCAACTCACACAGCGCCCAGTATTTATTTAAGGTTGCCATCGTTTCTGCAAAATTTGCAAATGTTACAGGTTTAAGAATATATCCTGCTACATTGAGGTCGTAAGCTTCAACGCGGTCTTTATCTTGGTTTGATGTGGTCAAGACAATTACTGGAATAGTGCGCAGATTTGGGTCTGTGCGCAGATGTTTCAAAAACTCAATCCCTCCCATTTTTGGCATGTTTAGATCTAACAAAATTAAGCGGCGGTCAGCCGGAATGCTGATTGAGTTATCCTGGGCGCGAAGCTTTGCTAGGGCTTCGAGTCCATTGCTGGCTACATATAGCGGATGAGTAATGTTGTTTTTTTTGAATGCTCGTCTAACATTCATTACATCTACTTCATCATCTTCTACTAATAAGATATTAATCATTCTGCCCTGCATCGTTTCTTGCATTGTATTTAGGTGAATGAGATTCCTTTAATCTCTAAATTCCAGGACTAAGGTATGCGGTCATTGATCTATGGGAAACCAAATTGTTTTCAAAATAAAATTAGTCGTCAAGGGAAAGAGGTGCATACAGAACGCTGTATCCGTTCGAACAGACCGCCTACGCGGTTTAGCCCGACCGTTAGTCATTACTATACAGGCGCGATCGCCCTCTAAGCCGATTCATTGCAGCCGTTTCAGGTTCAACCCTCTGCCTCCTTCGAGCATTTTTTAAAAAATATTGCGATCAGTTAGATTTTACCTATGTAGCGTTGACTACACCTCAGTCGAGAGTAGGAGATCGAAGACGAATCGACCGCTGCCGACATTGGCTCAAGCCCGTAGCTGCCATTTGAGGGCGGGCTTTGGTGGGGCATTGACGGCAATGCCCCACAATCAAGACCAATCCTGCCGCCGATCTGGGCGATCGCAGCCCATACTCTGGCCTTTCCTCTGGCCTTTCCCTAGGGGCGCTGTCGCCGCCGAGTCAGAATGCTGACAAATTCGCCCGGATTGGCACCGGGCAAGAGGCTACTCCAATCGTTGGGATCGGCAAAACCGCGCGCATGCAGGTCGTGAATGGTTTCGCGTACCCACAGGCGGCTGCTAATCAGCAAGACCCGCAGTTGCTCTTGCTCGGGGGCCAGCGGGGTCAGGTGC
>CASBQJ010000356.1 GCA_949127705.1 Synechococcales cyanobacterium PMM_0085 | reverse complement strand
GCCCGGAGCGATCGCCTGATCAAATACCTGCACAGCATAGCCACGATGCGCCAGCAGAGCCGCCGCCGTGAGTCCCCCAATCCCTGCCCCAATGACAACTATTTTTTGCTGAGACTGCCCTGGCTGAGACTGCTCTGGCTGAAACGTGCCGCCCATATGCTGCCCCAAAATCCACCGTACTAGTGTTACAAAATGTAACACTAAAGACCTCAAACTGGCTTGGGCAATCCGGGGTTTGTTCAGGAGGTTGTCGGAGGCGATCGCACTGCTATGCCGCTGTGAGCTTAGGGAGCAGGGGGTGGAGCGCCCTGATCGGCAGGTGATAGCGGCACGGGTGCGCCCGGTGGGTTGGCAGGTGGGTTGGCAGGTGGGAGATTTAGCTGTTGGGGTGTTTCGGTGGGTGGTGGCGGTGTAGTCAGATTAGTCCAAAGCGAGTAGCCGATCAGCAACGTTATCCAGCCCGCTAAAAACAGCAGAATCGACGAGGTGAGGCGATTAAATCCAGAATCAGAGCGAGGTGCAGCCTCTGGCGTTGCATCTTCGGTGGCCTCGGCGTCCCAATCAAAGTTTTGATCGGTAGTAGGTTCCAGGCTTAGCGGCAATGGATCGGCGGCTTCACTCAAAAGTGGGCGGTCTAGAGCAGGGGCCTCAGCCGATTGGAAGTATCCCGGTGCTGGCATGGCGTCGGATTCTGTTTGGCTATCAGCCCACAACAATTCTGCATCCGCTTGTCCCACGTCTGCGTCGGTTGTCTCCCCTGCCTGAGTCAACAATTCAAGCGGTGCTGCTGCATCCACTGCACTAAATGGCGCTTCCGGCTCGGGTAAAGATTGAACGGCCTGATTAGATGAGTAGCTGCCATCCGTTAGGTCTAGAGTGCGTTCTTCATCGTCTGGCTCTAGGGCGCTACCGGGTGGGTCAGTATCCAAATAGAAATCGGACGGAGCACCGGTAGCAAAACCCTCTAAGGTGGGTTCTCCCTCTAGAGTTGGTGCTGTCGGTGTAGACTGTCCCCAGGTTGCGTCTCCGGTCGGTTCAGCATCTTCAGGAAAGGTGTCAAACACCGGCTCTGCAATTGGTTCGCTCATCCAATCTAGAATGACTTCCTCATCCTCCGCGTCGGCGTCGGCGTCGCTGTAGCTAGCGCTGTAGGCGTCTGTGTCGTGGAGCGAGGAATATAGTCCCGGCGTAGCAATGTCGTCTACTAGCAGTTCTGGTGGCAGGTCATCATCAGGAGACTCGATCAGTTCTACTGCGCCTAAGTCGTCGGCTAAGTCGTCGCCTGAGTCGTCACCGAAAGCGTCTTGGCCAAACTCATCGAGATCGTCAAATTCCAGGAATGATTCGGTAAAGGCTAGTGGAGCTGAATCATCTGCTGGGATATCTGTGATGGGAAGCTCCGTAATCAGGCTCTCGGAACTGGGAGCCTCCAGAGCAGTGTCTTCTGTAAGCCATGAGTCGGACGGAGGATCTGCGTCGAAACTCCAGCTAACTGCATCTAGACTAGCGTCATCCAAACCAGGTTCACTCAAATCGTTGCCAAACTGGAAATCATCTTCAACGGCCAATGCTGCCAGCGGATCAAGCACGGCATCTGCGGTGAGTTGATCTAGGGGTGCGAATCCTAGCTCATCTTCTAGGTCAAAAGCCGCCAGTGGATCAACGGCTGCGGCATCGGGTTCCTCGTTTAAGTTATCCGCAAAGTTATCCGAGAGATCGGAAAAATCATCTGATAGAGCGGCGGCATCGTGCTCGCGGTCGAGGGCAAAGTCGTCGTCGTCCAATGCATCTTCAAGGGCTAAATCTGCCAGGGGATCGGTGAGCGGTTCGCGATCGATGAGCAGATCGTCCGCAAAGCTGAGGTCACGCTCAAACCCTATAGCCTCCTCTAATTCGGGCGCTGTATCCGAGGTCAATGGTAAAGCATCTAGCTCGCTGGCTAAATCGAGTTCGCTGGTTAAATCGATCGCGTCTAAGTCCAGCCCGTTTTCTAAGTCCAGCCCGTTTTCTAAGTCCAGCCCGTCTTCTAAGTCCAGAGCAGCTAGCAAGTCGTCGGTGTTACTTGGCTCGGAGTCAGATTGTGTGGAATCTGGATCAAGCTTGGCGGCGCTGAACTCATCTCCAAAGTCAAAGGCGTCTAAGGAATTAAGGGCGGTGATGTCTTGGTCGAATTGCTCAAATTGCTCAAACTGCTCAAATTGCTGAAACTGATTGGGGGGATTAGCGATCGCCTCCGGCTCAAATTCGGCATCAAATTCGGCATCAAATTCTTCGGCATCAAATTCGGCAATATCGGCTTCATCGTCTAAGGCTCCTAGCCCCAAATCATCTAGCGAGGAGGTGAAGTCGTTGCTGTCCGTTAAGCCATCTCTGCCGGTCGCCTCAGAGACGCCAAAATCATTGGCGATCGCCTCTTCCAGTTCGCTATCGTCTGGGAAGCCAAAATCGGCATCAGACAGGGGGGCGATCGCCGTCTCGTCAAACTCCTCAAACTCCAAATCGTCTAAGCCTAAATCGTCTAGCTCCAAGCGTTCAAATTGGCTTTCTGACACCGACTCGACAGCACCAACAGCACCCTGTGAAGCAATTTCAGGCGGCTCTGGAGGCAAGTCCAGCTCCGGTAATTCCAGTTCTGGCAAGTCCAGTTCTGGCTCTGCCAAAGGTGGAACTGCCGGACGGAACGGAGGCATGGGCGGAGGGGTAGGGCGCAGGGGCAGGGCTGGCGGCAATCCGTCTGCTGCCGCCGCCGGCACGTTGGCGGGGGGCGTCGGATCGAGCGCGGCGGCAGCAGCCGGAACGTCCAAAATGATTTCATGCACCCAAGCTGGAACGCTAGCTCCAATCTGCCGCCCT
>CASBQJ010000355.1 GCA_949127705.1 Synechococcales cyanobacterium PMM_0085 | reverse complement strand
TCTGGCTACATTTCTACGGGCTACGATATCGTTTTTCGCAATGCAGAATCAGGTGATCTAATTCGGGAAAGCCGAGTTGATAGCACCTACGAAAATGTGGGTGGCTATTATCTGCTGACCCACCAGATGATTCATGCCTCCCAACAGGGAGAGCAAACCACGACCGAGTTTAGCCTTGCTAATATTCATTTATTACAGCCAGTTGGGGTGTAGTTGGTTCGCTGAAAACGGATTGTGCAAGGATAAATAGAAGAGTCTCCATCAGAAACTCTTCTTGTTTTATGGCTGATTCTCTGACGGAGTTTTATGAGCAGCGTTTTGGTCATTGCGGACAACGAGTTTAAGACACAGGTGCTGAGCGAGACGCTGCCTGTACTGGTCTATTTTTGGGCACCTTGGTGCGGGCCCTGCCGCTTGATGTCTCCAGTGATGGAGAAAATCGCTGCCCAGTATGGCGATCGCCTCAAGATCGCCAAAATGGAAGTCGATCCCAATCCCGAAACAGTTGCGGCCTACAATGTGCAGGGGGTGCCAGCGCTGGTACTGTTCCAGGCGGGCCACCCGATAGACACGATCGAGGGAGCCATCAATCATCAAAAACTAGAGAGTTTTTTGGCAACTCATCTGTCTCAAACGGCTTAAGTAGTGGTTGGAGCGGGTGATGGTTAGCAGATGATGCGTCTAACCCATCACCCACTCCAATCGTGCTAAACATGATTCTCGGTCGATGCCACCTTTCGTCCGTTAGCTTGACCATAAATTTATTAGACTTCGAGAGTCTTTAAAGAATTCTCAACATTGCCAAAAATAGGTGGTTGTTTCACCCTGAGCAAGGGCAGCATAGGGTGTAAGACCGTTTGGATAGTGTTAATGGATTCGAGGAATTGACTTATGAAGCGTGGTATGTGGTTGGCTGGATCTGTAGCAGCATTTGCAGTGCTGGGCATGATGGGCGGATCTGCGATCGCCCAAACTGCCGATGATACTCTCCTATTAAGCGAAGAGGGCATCTTAGAAGAGGGAGACTCAGTGCTGCCAACTGACAACAGTCTCTACGACCAATACACCTTTGAAGGCAAAGCAGGACAATCGGTCGTGGTTACCTTAGCCAGTGATGAGTTCGACTCTTACGTAGCGTTGATTGGTCCCGATACAGAAGTCCTTGCCGAAAATGATGACATTGCTCCCGATGTGCAAACTGCGCAAGTAGAAGTGACGTTGCCTGCCGACGGCACCTATACAGTATTTGCCAATGGGTTTGATAGCACTAGCCGTGGCCAATATAAGATAGAAGTGGTTGCGGCTGAGTAGTTGGGTGGGGTTAAACGAGTCAATTGAGCTTTAGAAGCACCTGGGTGAATGGATCCATTCATCCAGGTGCTTTATTGATATAGCCGTCGCGTGATTTAATTCGCATACTAATATCTAGCCAGCTTGATCCGGTGATCGGTTTACTGCTCGAAATGTAGTCTACATGGGTGGCGGCAACCGCTCGAATGGTGTCTAGCGTAATGTTGCCAGACGCTTCAATTTTGATCCGCTCGCCCGCCTGTCGAATTAGAGCTACCGCTTGCTGCATGGTTTCAAGCGGCATGTTGTCTAGCATAATAATGTCGGCTTGATGAGTCAGGGCGGCTTGGACTTGATCTAGAGTTTCCGTTTCTACTTCAATGGTGAGAGGGTAAGGGATGCGATCGCGGATTTGGCTGATGGCTGGGCCAATCCCTCCAGCGGCGGCAATATGGTTGTCTTTAATCATCACACTGTCGTCTAGACCCATGCGATGGTTAATGGCACCGCCTGCTTGAGTGGCATATTTTTCGAGTAGCCGCATTCCCGGTATGGTTTTTCGGGTATCGACAAACTGAGTCGGCAAATCAATAATTTGTTTAACATATTGCTGCGTCAAGGTAGCAATCCCACTCAGCCGCATGGCAATATTGAGCGCTACCCGCTCGCCCGTCAGCAGGGCGTCTAGTGGCCCTGCGATGTGGGCAATGGTCTGCCCCTGGTCGCACCCCTGTCCTTCCGCTACGGTGGCGGTAAACGTGGTTTGCTGGTTGAGCAGAAAAAAGACGCGCGCCGCAATCGGTAGCCCTGCCACGATGCCCGGTTCCTTGGCCACCCAAGTCGCGTGCCCACTCAGCGATCGCCCTGAGAGCAGCGCTTGGGTGGTGCGATCGCCGCGCCCAATATCTTCTAGCAGCCAGTTCTGAAGCATGGGGTCGAGCAGCAACCAGGGCGGTAGTAACGCTGAAGGAGCGATGATGTTTGACATGGCTGTGACGGGTTGCAGAGGGAGTTGGGGGCGAGGAAGCGATCGCCAAGACGTCGGAGTTCTAAGAGAACTCCGACGTCTTGAACTCCGACGTCTTAAACCCCAACCGATGAGACTAGTAGTCTGAGGCGTAAATCTGCCTACCATTCGTAGTGCAGGCTTCCAGCCTGCGCGGGCAAGATGCCCGCCCTACAGTAGCTAAACTTGCGCCGTCTTCTACTAGGTAATTAAGCGGGGGTGCTAAGCATCGTCGGCCGACCGCCAACGGCGTGCTTATCGATCACCTGATCGACTAAGCCATACTCTAGGGCTTCGTGAGCCGACATAAAGAAGTCGCGCTCGGTGTCGCGCTCGATTTGCTCTAGGGGCTTACCCGTATGCTTAGCCAACCACCGATTCAGATTTTCTTTGTGATAAAGAATTTCTCTGGCCTGAATTTCGATGTCCGTGGCTTGACCTTGAGCCCCTCCCAACGGCTGGTGAATCATGATCCGCGAATGGGGTAGGCTCATGCGCTTACCCTTGGTGCCTGCGCTCAGCAAAAATGCACCCATGCTGGCCGCTAGACCCACGCAAATCGTGCAAACAGCTGGGCGAATGTGGCTCATGGTATCGAAAATACCCATGCCCGCCGTCACCGAACCACCCGGAGAGTTGATGTAGAGGTAAATGTCTTTTTCTGGGTCTTCGGCTTCAAGAAATAACATCTGTGCCACGATTAAATTCGCCACATCAGAATCAACAGGCTGCCCCAAGAACACAATTCGCTCTCGAAGGAGCCGCGAATAAATGTCAAAGGCGCGTTCACCCCGACCCGATTGTTCAATAACGGTAGGAATCATGGAGGCAATTTCCCTGCAAGAATCGTTTCTAACCATTCTAAAACGATTGGCAGAGTTTGTTGGGGTACAACATGTGGGGATTCTACCCAAACCGACTCTTCACCTATTCTTCATCTACTCTTCATAGACGCTGGAGTTATTTAGCCCCAGCACTTCACACTCCTCATTAAACAAATACTGGAGCAGCGATCGCAATTTCATCCGGCTGATATAGGGCCATCCGCCTTCGGCTTCCATATCTTTTAGCAGGGCATAGAGCGATTGGCGATTGCGAGGCAATGTTTCTTGAAACAGGTCGTCGCGGATGTCGTGGTGGAGCGATTCTAATAGCCGCAATAGCTTCAGCAAGGCTAACCCGTCTCCTGCGGACTGCGCTGCGGTGGCTTTAATGAGATTGGCGATCGCGTCTAGATCGCCTTGCAACGGCTCCGAGACAGTCTTTTCAGTATCACTCATACCCTTCCTCCAGTCTGAACGCATACCCTACCCTGTGTGATCCGTTTAATGCTACAGGAGTTAGAAAGCTGAAGCAATTTTACTTGAGCAGTTTTATGCTAAAAAGCAAACGTTAAAATAGCCCTAGTCACGCTGTCTCTCGCTTTACCAGCAGCTCCCCACTATACCCCACTCCTACCGCAAGCTCAGGCCATTTTTCAAGTATTCACGTTCGGCAATCCATCTATCAGGACTCTTGTGAATTATGACGTCTTCCACCCCTCTAACCGGTATTGAATTGGTCGATTGTGCTAGAGCAAATGCCAAGCAGGGTATTGAAATTACCGCTGAGCTGTGTGGCTATGGCAGCGATACGGCTACCTTTCAACGAGAGCTTCAGCACGCGTGCAGCTATATGAAGGTAGATATTAAAGACCTAAGCGATTTGATCGACGACCCGACTGCGCTACCTACCTCGTCGGGGGGCATTGATATTGCACCCGATTCAGAAGTAGATTTCTAAGTTCGATTTAACACTCTATCCATGCTCTCTTTGACTTTGCCAACGCTGCGCTGGAGGCGTCGAGTTGGGCTAACGGCAGCTTCTAAGGTCAGCAGCGCGGCGTTGATGGCGAAGGCAAGCAGTGAAACGGCGATCGCGCCTGCCCAAATTTTGTCATAGCGCCCAGACTGGGCAATGCCATCAAACAGCAGCGTCCCTAGGCCGCCCGCCCCAAACTTAGCGCCAATGGTGGCAATGGCGATCGCCACAATGGCCGCTAGCCGCAGCCCCGCCAAAAAAATCGGCAGCACTAGCGGCACCTGCACCCGCCACCAGCGCTGCCAAGGATTCATCCCCATGCCCTTCGCCGCTTCTAGTACAGCGGGCTTAATCGATTGCAGACCCACTACCAAGTTGCGCACCAAAATCACCTGCGTGTAGATCACCATCGCCACAATTACCGAGCGCGCATTCAGTCCAAATAAAGGCACCAACAAAATAATTAGCGCCAAACTAGGAATCGTATACAAAATTCCCAAGCTGCCTAATACAGGCACCGTCAACCATCGATATCGGCTGACTAACAGCGCCAATGGTAACGCCACCAACACCGCCACAGCCAGTGCCAGACCCGTCATTTGCACATGTTGCAATAGCAATATCCAGACTTGAACAGGATTTTTGAGCAGGTAAGACATGAGGGGAGGAGGAAGAAGGAGGAAGAAGGATGAAGGATGAGGAAGAAGGAGGAAGAAGGAGGAAGAAGGAGGAAGGAAGGAACATAATAAAATTAAGTTCACATGAATGAGTAGTTACCAATTAGCGATTACCAAATGACGAACGTAGTAGATACCTTGATTGTGGGTGC
>CASBQJ010000354.1 GCA_949127705.1 Synechococcales cyanobacterium PMM_0085 | reverse complement strand
CGTCAGTTGGTCAGCCGTTAATTATGCTGGAATTCCATTCTTATTGATGGTACTGGCAGCGGTGTTGTGGTTGCAGCGGCAGCGTAATGTGCTAGGAAAAGTAGAATTTGATGGTCGGCAGCATTAGGATTTATTACCGTTTGATCGTTCGCAGTCGGGTGAGTAGACCTGGACGATTACTGTAGTCTGACTTGAGTTTTTCCAAACGTTGGATGAAAACAGGTAGCCGCCCCTGATGTTCTGCGACATCACGCAGATCTGTGAGTAACGCAGTCGCTTCATCGTAAGGTTTGGACTGCTTCAGTGCGATTAACTCCACCACTCTTGCCCAGAGTTGGGCTTCCTGCTTAGCCAGTGTTTCCAATTCCTGAATTCGATTTTTCCTGGCTGCACTCTGTGCTTTCTGTTCACGCGTTGTTTTTGCAGTGTGGGCGATCGCCCCTAATTCCGATAACCGTCGCTGCCCCGGTATAGACTGTGGAGCCGATCGACCTGCACCTGCCAAGTCCTTTAATCGGTTAATCAATTGCAAGTCAACATGCGGCTCGCGGCGGACAAGCTTCAGCAAAAATTCTTGCCGTTCGGCGTCTGGTAGCTGAGAGAGCCAGTTCTCTAACGGTATGTCTGAGGCGGTTTCAGCCCGAGGACTGGCCGCTGCCGCCGCTGTCACCCAATCTTGGTCGAGTTCTACTAATTCAATAAATTCTTGAAGTGGCGCAGAAAGCCGATCCAGGTTGGGAGGGATCGGCGGCTCAACTGGGTCGTCATCTAATCCATAGCCAGCCAGATAGGGAGCTACGCGCAGCCACACTAGATACAGCAAACGGAAATCTCCACTCAACAGCTCCTCGCGTAGCGGCAACAATCGCGGTAGCCAGCCTTCACCGTCTACCCACCCCCCGATGCCGTCTTCTTCTTGAATCGTTATATCAAGGACAATGTACTCAGGCGTTTGGGTCATCGTCACGGCATCGGGCAGGTCATAGGGCTGAAACCACGTTGGGTCGGCGATCGCCTTCGGAAACCGAAATATTAATCGCCATGTACCCCAGTTGGCGATGTAAAACATCATGTCAAAGTATTGAGTCAATACTTGCTCGGGCTTGCTCCGAAAGTCACCATAGTTATAGAGAAAAACAGCCTGGGTTGGCGTCAGTTGCACCCGACTAGACAGTTTTTTGATCTCTGCCTGTTCTTCAGCGGTGAGCCGGCGATCGACCGTTTGAAACTCGTAATATTGATACTCACTCATGCCTGATCTCCCATAAAACCTGCCACAGATCGTTGCAATGTACTTGAGCACTTGAGGTATCTAGTTTTCATCGAGATCAAGACGTGTTACAGTGCAGGAAAAATCACTGTGGACGGCCAAATCCCTGGTTTCTATCTTCCGCCGTTCCAGCCTTGCTCAACGGTCGTCCCAGAACTTCTAGTGCATTAGTCCATAGCGCCCAGCCTACTTTGTCAACCCTGGCTCAAGCATTGCCAAAAGCAGGACTGCCAAAAACGGAGAGGGGGGGATTCGAACCCCCGGTGCCTTTCAGCACACTTGATTTCAAGTCAAGCGCATTCGACCACTCTGCCACCTCTCCAGGTTTTCCTATATTACAGCGCTTTGTAAGCGAATCCAACCCTGTTCAATTTGGGTATTGACCCTACAGTTTAGTCTTTCCCTCTCACATTTCCTCCATGCCTGCCGTTTGGCTCAGTATTTTACGTGTGTTGACCACCTTGGGGGGGTGATGATGGCACTGTATCACTGGCAGCGGCTCGCGTCGCCTCACCCAGAACTGGTGCGGAAGTTGCTACACATCCCAATGGGGTTGATGACCCTCAGCTTCCCGTGGCTATTTGAGACGGTGCAACCGGTGCTGTGGGTAGGCGGTTTGGCGATCGCCATTCTTCTAGCTCTACGCTATTACCCACCGCTGGCTAGCCGGTTTGGCCAAGTGTTGGGCGGGGTAAAGCGGCGATCGCTGGGTGAGATCTGCACGCTCCTCAGCTGGCTGCTGCTCTACGCCCCGCTAGTAGTCATGCATCAATTTGCGCACATAGCGGTACTGGGTGCATTACTAGGGCTAGTTGGCATTAGTCGCTGAGTTAATAGTTCAAAGCAAGATTTGATAATTTTGAGTTTTGAGTTGACCGCCTAATTTAACACTTAATACTCAAAACCCAAAACTGATTCAACCCCCACTCCTGCCTATTCCCAATCCACTTTCTTCACATCGGGAACGGCATCGGGGCGCTCTTTGTTTTCCCAGCCCGGTGGCCGCTTAGAGTTATACCAAGCCACTGAGCCAACTGCCACGGCGGCAATAAAACCGATTACATATACGGCTGTAAACGCCCATGGAAATGAGGAAACCTCTGCACCTGCAACATCCATTAACAACATAATTACTAACTCCTAAACTGCACGATGGTAGGGTAGATGGCCACCACCCTCAGACGGGGCAGAGCCATAGCCCATTCAACTGTCTGTTTGAGACTATAAACCGATAACGCTCTATTCTCTCTCTTCCTGTCTAGAGATTTATTTCAAAGACAGTTTTAGATTGAGTCTACCCGATGGGGGAGGACTCGATTGCAATCCGCAGATTGCAATCCACAGGTTAACAGACACCGCTCAACCGTTGGGAGGAGGAGGCACTGACACTGGAGGGGCAGAACTAGGGGGAGGAGGAAGTGGCTCTGGGCG
>CASBQJ010000353.1 GCA_949127705.1 Synechococcales cyanobacterium PMM_0085 | reverse complement strand
CTCGTTCCCAGCCTCCTGGCTGGGAATGCCGGGTAACGGCTTTGCCGCTTTATTGTAGAAGAGACAGAGCCTCCGAATCTACGTTCCCAGGCAAAGCCTGAGGAACGAGACTGTTCTAACTTTGCTTGCCGATGTAGCGATCGCCCACCCTTATTGTTAGCGCAAATCCCGTGTTGACCCCGCTGTTAATTCTCATCCTAGGGTTAACCCCATCGCTGTTCTCGCTATGGGTGATGCGCCGTTCGGACGCTAGAACCCAGGCGCGTTTGCAGCTAGCGCTCAATTCGCTCACCACCCGAGGCAATTTTTCCGCCTTTCGCAACATGCCCGACCTGCACTACATGGAAGGCATCGGCCTGATGATTGGCGACCTCACCTGCCAGTTCAACGCCCGCTCCAGCCACATTCGCTGTGCCATCAATCCATCGGGTCCCTGCGCCGGGTGCTTACACTATGCGCCCAAAGCGTGCGACGATCAGCCCTGATACTGCACCCGATAAATCCGCCCGTTTGCTTCTTCAGTAAATAACAGGCTGCCATCGGGCAACACCAGCATTCCCACCGGACGCCCCCAAGTTGTAGGTCGAGCCGGGTCTAGCAAAAATCCGGTGACAAACTCTTCGTAAGCGCCAACCGGGCGCTGATCGGCTCCAAAGGGCACAAATACAATTTTGTAGCCTGTACCCTGGTCGCGGTTCCATGATCCTCGGAAGGCGACAAACGCTCCATTTTGATAGGGTGTTGGAAAGGTTTTGCCGTCGTAGAACTGTATGCCCAGTGCGGCAGAGTGCGCTTGAAACAACACGTCGGGGGTACGGGTTTGGGCAGCAATCGTCGGGTTAGTGCTGCGATCGCCCGTCAGATGCCGAGGGTCAAGCCGATTGGGTGATAGGTAGGCATAGGGCCACCCGTAAAATTCGTCTTGGCGAATGCGGGTGAAATAATCGGGCACCAGGTCGTCGCCCAGACCATCGCGCTCGTTGACGGTGGCATAGAGTTCGCCTGTGACGGGATGAAAGTCTAACCCAACCGGATTGCGTAGCCCCGAGGCAAAGGTTTTTTGGTTAGAACCATCCAGATTCATTACCTGCACCGAGGCACGCGGCAGCGGTTCTTCGTCGGCATTGGAGCGAGAGCCAATCGACACATAGAGCGACGTGCCATCGGGAGCAGCCACCACATTGCGCGTCCAGTGCTGGTTGTAGCCACCACCGGGCAGGTCAGCAATCGTTTGGCCTTGCCCAATTAGCGCCATTTGCCCAGACGCATAGGGAAACCGCAGCACCGACGCACTATTGCCCAAAAAGAAAGCATCACCCGCAAAGGCCATGCCAAACGGAATGTTTAGCCCATTGCTAGCCGTGGCAAAGGGTTGGTTGACTTCGGCCACGCCGTCTTGGTTGCGATCGCCCAACAGCCGAATCCGGTTCTGTCGCGTTTCCGTCACCAGCACATCCCCCGTGGGCGTCAGTGCCAGCCAGCGCGGCGCATCCAGCCCGTCCGCAAACACATTCACGGTAAAGCCTGCGGGCACCTTCAGCGTCGGGTTAGCCGGAATGTCGATCACCTGCGGACTCTTCGATGCACTGGATGTAGCATACGGAGCTGGCAACTTGCCTAGTTCAACCCAAATCGGCGCGGGGGAAAGCGGTTCTGTGCGAATCTGGCTGCTAGGTGGAGGGGCGATCGCCCCTGTTGTCTGCGCCTGCGCCACCAACGGATCAGCCGCAACGGCACTGGGAGAGGCTGTAGATTCGCTGGATGTGGAAACGCTGGTGCAGGCTGGCATCACCCATAAACAGAGCAACCAAAACACGGGGCGCAAAGACCTGATCATGCGGTATGCTTCCGAAAAAGTACGTGGTTAGAAGGGGGTTGCTTCGATCCTAACAACTGAACTTTTAATCGGGATAAACAATCCGAACCGGGCGAACGGCCGTGTCGCCCCTACCGGACGGGGGCACAATCCCGTAGGAGTCAACGGCGGTTGACCCGGTTCGGATTACAGACGATCGCGTCACACACTTGGCCTAGCAGCTTCCTGCAACGGGCAGGTTCCATAGTTCAACTCCACAACACTAATATCAAACATAGCTTTAGCAATACATATGTACTGAAAAGCAAAACGGAAGATGTCTGGCTCTTTGCCGCCTATTTATCCGTGGGAAGGATATTATGCAGATTATTCGTTGCCTATCTGCCTTTTAGGGGTAATTAGGCAGCGCTTAGTCTGTCTATCTACCCTACACGGAGATATAGGCAGATTGGATCTGTCCAATAAATTGTTAGCCCTCAGTCTCTCGGTGGGGACGTAGCTGCAAAGTTGTTGGCGAATCATCCTCCTCAACACGCTGATTTAGGAACGTAGACTGACAGCCCGAACAAACCGTTTCATCTTGCGATCGCTCAATGCGCCTAATTCAAACTCAATCCTACCGATAAACTCAACCCACTTCCCCACCGATAATTCAAGCAGCCCAACAACTTAATTAGGCGGAACCTTTCTGATATCACCCCTAAACCGGGTAGATCTGAGGAAAGTTTCTTGCGATCCACCTCGAATGGGTGGATCTGGCAAAACTTTCTGCTATGGTATGCGCTTTCTAGTGGGTGAGAGAAATATTGTCGTGTTTCTTTATTTGTCATCCACATTTGCCGATGCTGATCGTGGGGGTTAGGGGTGTCTACCTGTCTTGTCGGCGATCGCCCCCAACAATTTGCCAATATCACTGATTGACAAGGGCACGAGTATGCCCGTAT
>CASBQJ010000352.1 GCA_949127705.1 Synechococcales cyanobacterium PMM_0085 | reverse complement strand
TATCCAAATTGCTCAGTCCTATAATCTGCCTCAGTGCTACAAAGTGGCAGATGCGGCGTTCAGCTTGCTGGGTCGAGTGACTAATATTTCGATTCCCGAAAAAATCGATATCTGGCATGCCACGTTTCCGCTGCCGGTGCGAATTCCAGGAGCCAAGAAAATTACCACTGTTCACGATTTAATTCCACTGCGGTTGCCCTACACCACGCTCGATAACAAAAAAGATTTCTATGGCAAGGTGCGCTCCTCACTCAAAGATTCTGCCATTACGATCGCCGTTTCAGAACATACCAAAACCGATCTGCTCACCTATTTTGACGCCGATCCTGACAAAATTTTGGTCACCTATCAGCCCGTGAATATCAAGCCCCTGAGCGCTAGTTCTGACGAAATTGACCTCTACCTCCAGCGCTATCGGCTCAGCTACCAAAACTATCTGCTGTTTGTCGGGGCGATCGAGCCGAAAAAGAATGTGGGGCGGCTGCTAGAAGCGTACGCGGCCTTAGACACCGATATGCCCTTAGTGCTGGTTGGCAAAAAAGCCTGGTCTTACGAAGATGAGCTGGGCAGAATGGCGTACCTGTTTGACCGTGACGCCAAACGAGAAGTGAAGCTGCTGGAATATGTTCCGGCGGATAGCCTCCGATATTTGTATCAAGGAGCCTACTGTTTTGTGTTTCCGTCTTTGTATGAAGGGTTTGGCCTGCCGCCCGTAGAAGCGATGACCATGGGCTGCCCGGTGATCACGTCCAACACCTCGTGCTTGCCAGAAGTGTGTGGGCCAGCAGCACTCTATGTAAACCCCTACGACGTCACTGATATTCAGCGTAAGTTGGAGAAAATGCTAGGCGATCGCCCCCTGCGTGATCAGCTGGCCAAAACAGGAAAACAGGTAGCTCAAGCCTTTACCGCAGAAAAATATCTCAAGCGGTTACATGGCGCATATGCTAGAGCAATCGGTTAGGCTGAGAGGGGTCAGGGGAGACTACCTCCGCCAAAATTGCCTCGATCTAGACAGGCGACGTGCCTTCCCTATCCTTCTTTAACTCTCCCCACCATGACTGAGACTCCTTCCTCTGGGATCATGTTGGCCCTGTTTTCGTTAGCCAATCGTCAGGGTGACCTAACCACTCAGGTCAAAGACCTGCCGGATGACCAGTTTTCTGATCTGCTCGACCAAATTACCAACGAATTTGGCCACTGTCTGCGGGCCATCGACCTAATTAATAACGATGCTCTAGAAACTATGCTAGAGCAGCTATTAGCGGCTTTCACCCTCAAGATTGGTCAGATTTTGCAAGCCGATCGCACCACTATTTTTTTGGTGGATGAGGAACGCGAAATGCTGTGGTCTAAGGTGGCTCAAGGGCAGAGCGATCGCCAACTGGACGAACTGCGCCTGCCGCTCAATGGCGGGATCGCGGGTCATGTGGCTACCACGGGAGCCAGCCTCAACATTCCCGACGCCTATGCCAACAACTTGTTTAACCCCGAGATCGATCGCCAAACGGGCTATGTGACGCGCAATATCCTCTGCATGCCCATTTTTGATACGCGGCAGCAGGTAGTAGCCGTGGCGCAATTGTTGAATAAGCAAGGTGAAATGCCCTTCGATGCCCAAGATGAGGCGAAGTTTCGCAATTTTGCTGCCTCAATGGGCATCATTTTAGAAAGCTGTAACTCCTTCTATATTGCAGCGCGCAACCAGCGCGGCGCAGTGGCCTTGCTTAAAGCAACGGCCTGTTTGGCTCAAAGCCTAGATTTAGAAAAAACCCTCCAAGCTGTGATGGAGGAAGCCCGCAACCTGATGCAGGCCGACCGCAGCACTCTATTTTTGCTCGATCGCGACCAGGGTGAACTGTGGTCGAAAGTGACTAAAGCAGACGACAAGACCATCATAGAAATTCGCTTTGCTATGAATCGAGGGATTGCGGGGTTTGTGGCGTCTACCGGACAAGTGGTCAATATTCCCAATGCCTACGACGACCCTCGGTTTGATCCCACCACCGATAATCTCACGGGCTACCGCACCCGCACCATTCTTTGTATGCCAGTTTACAACTCCGAAGAAAAGCTGATCGGCGTCACCCAGCTAATCAATAAATATCAGGGGGGCTTCAACAATTCTGATGAAGAGTTTATGCGGGCATTTAATATTCAGGCCGGCATTGCCCTAGAAAATGCTCAACTATTCGAGCGGGTTTTATTAGAAAAACAGTATCAGAAAGATATTTTGCAAAGTCTTTCCGATGCGGTAATCTCGACCGATTTGCAGGGCAAAATCGTCACAATCAACGATGCGGCGCTACAGCTTTTGGGGTGTTCATTCAGCCGTGACGATACGGTGCAACAGCAGCTGTGGAGCCAAAACCTGGTTGGGCAGCTGGTGTGGGAGGTGATCCCGATCGAAAATCTGCGGATGCGATTAGAAGATAGTTTGAAAACAGGCGCGCGCCATTATGTGCCTGAGCAAAGTTTGACGGTGGCCATTTGGGAAGGTTCTGAGGCTGAACTGTTAGCTCGGCCAGCGCATCGACACAATGAGGAAGAGCGGTTGCCAAATTCTGGCTTAGAGGCTCAGCACCCTGGTTCGAAAGATCTAATTCGGATTTTGCTAATTCGCGATCGCCACAATCCTAGTCTGTACCTATCCTGGTATAAACGTGACCTCGAAGATGCTGCTGAGCCGTTGACGCTACTCGTTCCTGCTGCCGCTTCTGCCGCCCCTGCTTCCCATTTAGCCCAAATTCGCGACATTGAACGCAGTATCAATCTGACGGTTAACCCACTGACTAATCCTGAAGGAACGGTGCGGGGCGGGTTGGTCGTTTTAGAAGACATTAGTCAAGAAAAACGGATGAAAGCGACCATGTATCGCTATATGACTCCGGGTGTAGCAGAGCGAGTCATGGCGCTAGGTGACGATGCGCTGATGGTGGGCGAACGCAAAGATGTAACCATTTTGTTCTCCGACATTCGCGGCTACACGGCGCTCACTGAGAAGATGGAAGCGGCGGACGTGGTGTCACTACTCAACGACTATTTCGAAACCATGGTCGAAGCGGTGTTTAATTTTGAGGGCACGCTAGACAAGTTCATCGGGGATGCCCTAATGGCAGTTTTTGGGGCACCTTTGCCGCTAGAAAACCATGCCTGGATGTCGGTGCAGTCAGCCTTAGACATGCGGCGACGGCTAGCAGAATTTAACGATCGCCGCCTTATCTCTTCTCAACCCACCATCCGGATTGGGATTGGTATCAGTTCCGGTGCAGTTGTGTCGGGCAATATCGGTTCCCAAAAGCGCATGGACTACACGGTGATTGGCAATGGGGTCGATATTAGTTCGCGGTTAGAGGGTGTGACGAAGGAGTATGGCTGTGATATCATTTTGAGCGAATTCACCTACAACCTATGCCAGGAGCAGGTATGGGTGCGCGAACTCGACTGCATTCGAGTCAAGGGAAAAAGCCGACCCATCAATATTTATGAATTAATTGGCGATCGCCGCGATTCACTTGAACCCAAAACTTACGAATTTCTGGAACTCTATGCGGCAGGTCGCGCCGCCTATTCCAGCATGAATTTTTCCCAAGCCCTGCGCCACTTCCAATCAGCACAACAGCTACGCCCAAGCGATCGCGCCGTCACCGTCCACCTACAGCGATCGCAAGAATACCTCCTCACTCCGCCACCTGAAACCTGGGATGGCGTTCATACCATGATGACAAAGTAGATCTTGAACTGTGGAACACTTGATCTGTGGATCAAAACAGGGGCGGTTCATGAACCGCCCCTCCACAAACATCTATTCCAGCCGATGATTGAATCCGTTTTCCCTTTAACTCAGAATCTGCATTTCCTCTTCAAGCTGGCGCAGCAGTTTCACATCCCCTTTGGCTTGGGCAATCCGCATCCGGTGTTGCAAGTAGTTGAGAATCGTTTGCCGATGCATCTGATTAGATTCACTGACAAATGCACCGTGGGAATGCACTGCCAAGGGTGACTGAGACGCCACAGGGCTAGGTATAGGACGACGTAGGCGCTTTAGATCAGCGTGTTCTGTAGCCGACAGAGTTTCGGTAACACCTGTTTCGGTAATCCGATAGGGTACACCTCGATAAGACAACCCCTCCACGGGCTGGGGTACGGGCAGTTTTCTGGGCTGAGGTACATGGTAAGACTGACCGCGATAGTGAGCGACGCGATCGCTTTCCACCATATCCATCATCTCGGGTTCGTAATGGTAATCAGTCCCACGGTATTTAAATTTCATGACTGTACGCTCCTTAACTTTTCACGTTGTAGTGTGTCAAGTGGGCGCGTTCCTTCGGGAGATTCCCCTACTTCCGTCTCAACTGCCGATCTAAAATCCTGATCGTTAGTAGAGATGAACGAGGTCTTGATGCATATTTGTATCTTAAGCTACTGTTTTATAGGAAAACGGGCAGATTTAGAAAAGTTTGCAAACACCTGTCCTTAGGCATACCAATCGAAATCTCTCTCTAAAATCTCTCTAAAATAAAAATCCTTGAGCCGCTTTTCCTAGATAGAAAAGCGGCTCAAGGATCAACATTCTAATCTATAGCGATCTAGCAGAGTCCTCTAGCTAACCGATTGCAGCAGAGAAACAGATTTACGTCGAGCCAGAACCCGACCATCTGGCTCCACATCCAACACGGCGGTGTCGCCCGGTTTAATGTCGCCAGTCAGCAACGCTTCGGCCAAGCTGTCTTCCAGCAGTCGAGTCACCGCCCGCCGCAGCGGACGCGCACCGTAGCTCGGGTCATACCCTTCAGCAACCAAGCGTTCCTTAACGGCATCTGTCACCTCTAAGGCAATCCCTTGCTCGGTTAAACGCGAACCTACTTCACGAATCAACAGGTCGGCAATACTGACCACTTCGTCTCGGCTCAACTGGCGGAACACAATAATTTCGTCCATCCGATTGAGCAGTTCAGGGCGGAAATATTGCTTCAACTCGTCGTTAATTCGGGTTCGCATCCGGCTATATTGAGCCGCTGCTGCTCCTTCGGTGCTGAAGTCAAAGCCCAACCCAGCTCCTCCTTTTTCGATTGCCTTAGAGCCAATATTGGAGGTCATCACCACTAGCGTATTTTTAAAGCTAACGACTCGACCTTGAGCATCAGTCAACCGACCATCTTCTAAGAGTTGAAGCAGCAAGTTGAATACGTCGGGGTGGGCTTTTTCAATTTCATCGAATAGCACCACGCTATAGGGTTTACGTCTAACCGATTCTGTCAGTTGACCCCCCTCGTTGTAACCCACATATCCCGGCGGCGAACCAATCAGCTTCGAAACGGTGTGAGACTCCATATATTCCGACATATCCATTCGGATCATCGCCTCCTCAGAGCCAAAAACCGCTGCCGCTAGCGCCTTGGTCAGTTCTGTTTTGCCCACGCCCGTCGGTCCAGAAAAGAACAAACTAGCGATCGGACGATTTGGATCTCCCAAGCCAATGCGCGATCGCCGAATCGCACGAGCAGCCGCTTCGACCGCTTCATGTTGACCCACAACCCGCTGATGGAGCTGTTCTTCCAAGTGCAGCAGCGAAGCCGATTCGGACTCGGTTAGTTTATTGACGGGGATACCTGTCCAAGCTTCAACCACTTGGGCAATATCTTCGGCGGTTACCTGTGGCGTTTGCAGACTTGAGGGCACTGGAGCTATCGGTTCCCTTGCCTCCCAGTCGTTAGCATTCAAGTCTTGATCTCTGATTTCACTCTCCAGTTCTTGCTTTTGCACAGCTTGGATGTTGTGAATTTGCGTTTGCAGTTCTAGTTCGCGATCGCGCAACTGACTGGCTGCATCAAAGTCTTGAGTGCGCACAGCTGCATCTTTTTGGCCAGAAACAGTTTTCAACTCTTGCTTCAATTCCTTTGTCGGAGATTGAGGGGCACAGCGGAACCTGACTCGTGAACCTGCTTCATCCATTAAGTCAATTGCCTTGTCGGGCAAAAAGCGATCAGCAATGTAGCGATCGGCCAGAGTGGCGGCAGCAGTCAGCGCTTCATCAGTAATGATCAAGCGGTGATGCTCCTCATACCGCTGGCGCAGGCCATGTAGAATTTCCACGGTTTCTTCTACACTGGGTTCTCCTACCTGTACAGGCTGGAAGCGACGCTCTAAAGCAGCATCTCGTTCGATATATTGACGATATTCGTCCAGCGTCGTTGCCCCGATACACTGAAATTCGCCACGGGCTAAAGCTGGCTTCAACAGGTTGGCCGCATCCATACCCCCTTCAACAGAACCCGCACCCACCAAGGTGTGAATCTCATCAATCACCAGGATGATATTGCCCGACTCGCGAACCTCCTCCATGATTTGCTTAATGCGCTCCTCAAAGTCTCCCCGGAAGCGAGTGCCCGATAGCAAATTGCTAATCGCTAAGCTGATAACCTGTTTTCCCATTAAGAGTTCAGGGACATCTTGGTTAACAATCCGCTGTGCCAACCCTTCAGCGATCGCGGTTTTACCCACACCCGGTTCGCCCAGCAACACAGGGTTATTCTTGGTGCGTCGTCCTAAAATTTGAACGACTCGTTCTATCTCCTTCTGCCGACCCACAACCGGATCAAGCTTACCTTCAGCAGCTCGGTCTGTCAGATTTGTGCCAAACTCTTGCAGCGCTGGAGTCTTGCGATTGCTACGGCCATTCCGCTCTGACGAACTTGAATTGCCAGCAGGCACCTGAGCCACTTCTCCCAACGCCCGAATCACATCTGTACGTACCTTCGCTAAGTCAATGTCCAAATTATCCAAAACCTTGGCCGCAACGCTCTCGCCTTCTTGCACCAGGCTTAGCAACAGATGTTCTGGACCAATATAGCGACTATCGAGCTGACGAGACTCTTGAAATGCCCGTTCAAACACTCGCTTAGTTTTTGGAGTAAAAGGAATCTCTGGTGGAACAAAGCCACCGCCTCTGCCAATAATTTTTTCAACTTCTGTTCTTGCTGCCTCTGGAGTTACGCCCAGTTCTGTCAGCACTGTCAGAGCCACCGTGTTTTTCACGTGCAGCAAGCCCAACAAGATTTGCTCCGTCCCCACAAAATTGTGTCCCAGACGACGAGCCTCTTCTTGCGCTGCCATAACTACGGCGATCGCTTTCTCAGTAAAATACTCAAACATGTTTTGGAAGCCTCGGTGAGGTTTGCTCAGTCCAACCTGTTCGGCCAACTGTCAGAAGTACACGGCTGCGAACACTCAGCAGCTAAGTTGCGACTCAACAACCGTATGAACTTTTGTATACTTCGTTGTTCTAACTGTACTCCCTCCTACGCCTGACTATATAGGGAGGAAAACCGTATAGGGTGCAGACGCGCAATGAAGTGGGGGAAGTTGCCTGATGAGGTTGACGAGTTTACAGGCTCGTTGTCTACTTCTGGCAGAAGAGTTCTGGCGCTACGTGAGGAGATCTCTTTCCAGTCTGGCGCTGACATCCTAACCTCCATCCACATCCATTTGATTACGAGTCGGCTTCCGCAGCAGCCCTATAAGCAAAGACATCATACATAGGGAGTCGAACTCAATTTTAGGTAGTTCAACTAGACAATACTGGTTGGCCAGTGGAACCTAGGGATTGAGGAGGGAGGCAAAAGTAATGAAGAGAGAGGGTTTTGGGGATTTTGGGATATTCCTAAAAGAATTTAGTTGACAGTTTTGAAGAGGAGGGGCTATATTGATTAAGCGGCGAAAGGGAACCGAGCGAAAGCGAAGCGAACTGAAAGCGCGCCGAACCTAGAAAAGTTAATAGTTTAGAAGCTAGAATAGCACTTATAACC
>CASBQJ010000351.1 GCA_949127705.1 Synechococcales cyanobacterium PMM_0085 | reverse complement strand
GGGCCGAGCTGGATTTGAACCAGCGTAGGCGTAGCCAGCGGATTTACAGTCCGCCCCCATTAACCACTCGGGCATCGACCCATCTGTTCCACGATTATTGATAGTAGCATATCGAATAGGCAGATTCTACAAAAAGTCTCATAGGATTTGAGCCAAGGTCGCTAAGCATCTTCCCTAGGTAGGGACATAGCACTGCTATGTCCTAAGCACTGCTATGTCCTAAGCACTGCTATGTCCTAAGCAGCTACCCCGATCGCTGTGAGGGCGCGTTTTAGAGCAGACAAGGCTTGCTCGACTTCTGCGGCACTCACAATTAGCGGCGGCACAAACCGGACGACCTGGGGGCCAGCTGGCACCAGCAGCAGCCCTTCCGCGATCGCCGCCTTCACAATTTCGGCAGCGACGACGGGTGTTTCTGCGGTCAACACCATGCCATTGATCAAGCCCCAGCCCCGCACTTCAGCAACCAGATTGGGGTAGGTGTGGGCGATCGCCCGTAGCCCTGCCCGTAGCTGTTCGCCGCGCTGCTGCACATTGGTTAGCAGGTGTTCTGTTTCTAGCGTTTGGCAAACGCTCAGCGCTACTCCGCAGGCAAAAGGATTGCCGCCAAAGGTACTAGCGTGGTCGCCTGGTTGGAAAATATCGCAGAAGGACTTGCACAACATGGCTCCAATCGGGATGCCGCCGCCCAGCCCTTTGGCCGACGTGAAGATGTCGGGTTCGATACCTAGGTTTTCGTAGCCCCAGTAGTGCCCGGTGCGCCCCATGCCCACCTGCACCTCATCCAAAATCAGCAGGATGCCCTTCTCGTCGCAGAGTTGGCGTACCCGCTTGAAGTAGGCAATGTCGCCAGGACGGACGCCGCCTTCGCCCTGGAGCGCTTCTAGCATGATGGCAGCCACCTGGCGCTTAGACTGATCGAGTTGGGCGATCGCGGCTTCTAACGAGGCAATGTCGTTGTATTCTACATAGTGGAAACCGGGCACCAGCGGGTCAAAGTTTTTCTGGTATTTGGGTTGCCCGGTGGCGGTAACGGTGGCCAGGGTGCGACCGTGGAAGCTGGCGTGGGCAGTGAGAATGATGGGGGTGTCGATGCCCAAAACCGTGTGGGCGTATTTGCGCGCTAGTTTAATTGCCCCTTCGTTGGCTTCTGCGCCCGAGTTGCAGAAAAAGACGCGATCGGCGCAGGAATGCTCGACCAGCCACTTGGCCAATTCGCCTTGCTCTGGAATGCAGAATAGGTTAGAGACATGGTGTAGCTTTTGAATTTGCCGAGTCACTGCCTCCACCATGGTGGGATGGGCATGCCCTAGAGTGCAGGTGGCAATGCCCGCCACAAAGTCCAGGTAAGAGCGCCCTTCACTATCCCAAACGCGACATCCGTCTCCACGCTCCAACGTCAGGGGAAAGCGGGCATAGCTGTTGACCACATAGGCATCAAACTCGGCTGGGCTAAATGGTGCAACTGGGGCGATCGCAGGGATTGGAACAAGGGTTTCTAGACTCACTGGTTTTTCCTCAAAACGGGCTATAGAACTGCTATAAAACTCAAAATTTAGCTGCTGTTTAAGCAATATCTAATACGAATTCATCTTAAGACAGATTTCTAATGCGCCGCTATATCCAAATGGATGAGGCTGGGCATTAAGTCAGAGAATGGCAACAATCGCTCAAACCTCGTTAGTTTTGTTAAATCCAGGGAGCCGAATCTCCTGAGACTTGTGGAGCACATGCCATCCAATCGGAAACTTTGCGGTAGATTTGAGAATCTGCCAGAGTGAGCGTCCTCACCGCTGACTAGCGGCCTGTAATCGTGTTGAATTTTAGCGTCGAACTTTGAATTATGAGCCAAACTCTGCCAAATACTACCCCTGAAGCCCTGACCGCCCTCGATCGTAAGCTCTCTAATCGCTTCATTGAGCTAGATCCACAGGGATATTTCTTGATCTATGTCGATCGCGACGCAGGGCTGATTTGCGCCAAACATTTTACCAATGTCATAGACGATCGCGGCTTAGCCTGCGACCCCAAAACTGGCAAACCCCTACCGGTGCGCGGCAAAGTAGAGCGCATCCCGACCGCGATTTACCAGGGCAGAACTGCAAAGGAGCTATGCATCGAGATTTTTGAAAAAACGAAACCCTGTGCCATTGGCTATTTAGACCACGCTGCCTATTTGGGGCGAGAGTTTGTGAGAGCTGAAATGGCGCTGGTGACGGGGCAAGACTACGTGCAGGACTAAGGGTTATAGATCTAAGCTGTGGATTTAATTAGATCGGGAATTTGATTGCTGGTAGGGGCGAACGGCCGTTCGCCCCTACAGAAGAATGAAGGAGTTATTTAGTCTTTTAGAATGGCGTAAAATAGCGATCGCTGTCGGTGCCCTGTCAGGATTTAGTTAGGGTTTACCCGTTACTCGGATGCATCTAGCCACACTTCATTGCTGCCGTGGTGCACTGTTTTGACCCACTTTAGCCGCTTAGGACGAATGGAAATTCGCAGTGTGGTGCTAGCAATGACCGCCAGCCAGTGCAGCATGTAGATACTGCCCCATAGGGTTTGCAGCCCGGTAAGCACTGGGGAAACGGGACGGGAACGAGTGCCTGCTTGCAGCTGCTGCCGCTGAATCCGCCGCAATCCTAGAAACATGCCGATGAATGAGAGCACTAGGGTGAAGCTGGTAAGGGGCGCAAAGATCGGCAGACGGTTGCGGGCGATCGCCATCAAACAATCGGGAATGGCGGCGGTGGGCATGATGTACTGGAACATCAAAAACGTGAATAGATCGAAGGTTTTGCGCGTGCCCATCCGGTTGCGCACCAGCAGCCGCCAATAGTCTAAATAGCGCTGGTAGCCGCCTTCTGCCCAACGGCTGCGCTGGTGCCAGAGCGCAACGGCACGGGTGACGCCTTCTTCTTCTACGGCTGGAAAGGGCAGGATATCAATATCCCACTTGGCTAGATGCAGCCGCAGGGTCATATCTAGATCATCGGTGATGGTTTCTTCGTTCCAGCCGCCGCACTGGGCTAGGGCGTCCCGCCGGACAAACTGCCCGTTGCCGCGCAGTTCGCCAACTCCTCCTAGGGCCGTCCGCTGCTGCTGATAAAACGCATCTACTGCCATCTCTGCGGCTTGGCCCTGAATCAGCAGATTAGCGGCAGCCGGATGGTTTTCGGCTTGGGCGATCGCCTTCCGCATCTGCACCGCGCCAACTTGCGGCGATTGAAATAGGGGCAATACGCGCCGCAGCAGGTCTTTGGGTACATGCGCGTCGGCATCGAACACGCCAAAGATTTCTCCCTTCGCCAGCGGGCAAACCTGGTTTAGCGCGCCCGACTTGCCACCGCTGGCGTCAGCGGCGCGCCGAAATACCTTGAGCTGATCAAATTCTTGCTGTAACCGTTCTAGTAAGATCGGCGTGCGATCGGTGCTGTGGTCGTCAATCACCCATAGCTCATACCGACTAGCGGGGTAATCCAAGGTGCACAGCGTTTTTACCAAGGGGGCAATCACAGCCTCTTCATTTTTAGCCGCTACCATCAGCGAGATGAACGGCAAGTTTTCGGCATCGGTAGGGGTAAACGAGGCGGGTAGGGGAGCCGGTAAGGGTTTAGGTCGAGCCACCAACAGGCGCAAAATATGCACGCCCATGACAGTGGTCAGCGCAGCGACCAGCCAAGATCCCCACGATACGAGGTGGAGGGCGATGGTGCTGCTCCATACAATCGTCAGAGCCATAGCAGCCTTGCGTCTACGCCCTGGTAATCCACGATAAAAATAAGCGCTGGCGTCTTCCGAGTCAGCCAGATCAGACATCAGGGAGCTGATGGGTTCTAATTCGTTATAGGACTCGTCATCATCCCACGGGCTTTGCAGCATAGGTTTTTGTTCTTAATGGTTCCCGGATTCCAGCCGACGTAACGGGCGATCGCCTTTTACACCCCACCCACAGACTGGGCTGTCAGCAGTAGTCTACCAACATTAGACCGCTTGCGTGAATGGGTTCCCAGTGTCCTAGCAAACGATTCGCGCCTTCAAAAAGGCATGGATGGATGAACTCTACGGTATGGTGAGTGAGACTCTTGTGGTGCGAGGCAATAACAATGGTGTGGATCCGTCCTAGTGGTCGTCAACCGGATGAAATGCGTCTGGTGACGTTTGAGCGGCAGTTTACGCGCTTTGCAGCGGGTTCTGTGTTGGCTCACTGTGGTCAGACTCAGGTGCTCTGCACGGTAACCATTCAACCCGGCGTGCCTCGGTTTTTGGAAGGCAGTGGGCAAGGATGGCTGACGGCAGAATATCGGATGTTGCCCAGTGCTACCCCTCAACGCCATTCTCGCGAATTTATGAAGCTATCGGGGCGAACTCAAGAAATTCAGCGGTTGATTGGGCGCAGCTTGCGGGCGGCATTAGACATGTCGGTGCTGGGAGAACGCACGCTGACGGTAGATGCCGATGTGCTGCAAGCCGATGCCGGCACCCGCACAACGGCGATTACAGGCGGCTATGTGGCCTTGTGTGATGCGATCGCCAGCCTGCTCGCCAGTGGCACGCTCACCCAATCTCCCCTGACGCACCAAATCGCTGCCGTTTCAGTGGGGCTGCTTCAGGGCGAACCCTTCCTAGATCTAGACTACCCCGAAGACGTAGCCGCCGACACCGACTGTAATATTGTGTTGAATGAAACCCTCAGCTTAATTGAACTGCAAGCGACCGCCGAAGCGGGCAACTTTACCCGCACTCAGCTGAATCAAATTTTGGACTATGGCGAAAAGGGCATCACCGAACTGCTAGCACTACAGCAACAGGCATTAGCAGGAATCTAGGGTTTATTCCGTAGAGAGGCCGATTCATCGCGTCTCTACGATTAACGATCGCAAAACGCCTGGGCTTCTTGCGCGATCGGTTTCATTTCATCGTGTACCATGCTGGCCAGCACAGTGCGCACTTC
>CASBQJ010000350.1 GCA_949127705.1 Synechococcales cyanobacterium PMM_0085 | reverse complement strand
TGGGGAATTCCACAAAATTCTTCGTAGTCAATTAGCGTTTCAATGACGGGGCGGACGGGGTTAGGCCGCAGCTTCAGTTCTCGAAATGTCAGGTCGAGGGCATTGTACAGCAACAGCCGGCCGCTGAGAGTTGTGCCCACTCCTAGAATGATTTTGACCGTTTCTGTGGCCTGAATCACTCCAATTATGCCGGGCAGAATCCCTAGAACGCCTCCTTCGGCGCAAGAAGGGACCAACCCCGGTGGCGGTGGCTCGGGATACAAATCGCGGTAGTTTGGCCCCCCTTCATAGTTAAACACCGTCGCCTGCCCCTCAAACCGAAAGATGGAGCCATAGACATTGGGCTTCCCTGCTAACACACAGGCATCGTTGACTAGGTAACGTGTGGGGAAGTTATCGGTACCGTCTACCACCACATCGTAGGGTTCGATGATGCTGAGGGCATTCTCGGCACTGAGGCGAGTGTCGTATAAGTCTACCTGGCAGTAAGGATTGATTTCCAGAATCCGATCTTTTGCCGATTGAATTTTGGGTTTGCCCACCCACGAGGTGCCGTGGATCACTTGCCGTTGCAGGTTAGAGCTATCAACAATGTCAAAATCCACAATACCGATGCGGCCAACGCCCGCTGCGGCCAAGTACAAGAGCAGCGGAGATCCCAACCCACCTGTCCCGATACACAGCACGCTAGCGGCTTTAAGCCGCTTTTGCCCGTCTAACCCGACTTCGGGAAGAATGAGGTGACGCGAATAGCGTTCGTAGTCGTCTTTAGTGAGCTGGATCTCGTCCAGATTGGGGTTGAGCATAGCAAAGAAAAGGTAGGTAGGGAATTTAAAGATGCAGAGAGTTGGAGCAGCAGGCAGCGCACGTTTGGGGGCACAGATACTGAATCAACGGGTCAGTCACTGTCTGTCAGCACGATAGCTTCGGGTTGAAACTGATGGTCATTGTCTAAGCTCCAGGATAGTAAATCTTGAGCGCTGCCCTGGAGCACCGAAACAATCACGTATGAATAGCCTGACCAAGCCAAGGTGCGATCGCACTCTGACGGCACGGCTGGATGATCAAGATGAGAGTGGTAGATTCCAATAATATCGAATTGGTGATGCTGTGCATAGCGCTGGGCTGCCAGCATATCGTTGGGATCAATCCAGTAGCGGCGAGTGGAGGTGAATGTATGGGGAGACTCCGTTAACGCTGCCGCCTCAACAGTCCAGGCATTTTGAGTAGGCCACAGCTCTACAACAATGTGGCTAATGTCATCAATAGTTTGGCTCTTGATGCCCAGCAATAAGCCACAACACTCATGAGGATAGGTGTGTTCAGCATCGGTACGAATCGCTTGAAAATGGTCTACGGTGAGATGAAGAGCCACTGCCAGAACCAACAGAGCGACGGGGTTTAAAGCGCGGCTTCTAACGTTACTTGCAGGTTCTAACAGTCCTGTAAGGCTAGTACCGTCAGCCCGTAATTTTTACTTTGAAATTCAGCTTGGTTGCGATCGCTCTGAAACTGGATTGAGCCAGCCCCAAAAAGTATGTCCAGAAAATATAGTCAAAAAGCATGGGTAGTGCTGTAACCCACTACCCATACCATTGCTGAAACCACTACATAGCCCACAACTCATGAATGCTAACAGCAGTTCTAAAGCTTGGGGGCATTTTGATTACGCTGTCCTAGCACTTGAGCCTTCAGCTCGTTAAAATCACTCGACAATTCTTTACGATTAGACGCCCGTAGCAAGTAGCGGTAAATAAACCAGGCAGAGTAGCCTAGCCCAATTAACTCGAACGTGGGCGACAGTAAAGGAATCTCGTTGATTGAATTCAGAATTGCCAGCGTTAGCTTAACGGCAATCACAGAACCAAAAATCAGGCCAGCCGTGACAATTGGACGCTTGTACTGTCCAAAAAAATCTGTCAAATAATCGGGCAAATCGGCCAAGAATGCCGTTGCTTTGTCTACGACCTGACTCCATTGCTCGTTAGTTTCAGAGCTCGAAAATGGAGTCACCGATCCTGACTCCTCGGTGCTGATGAATTCTGGAGAGATGAAATCTTCTATCACGTCTTCTTTTACTTCAGGGTTCATGACACTACCTTCCAAATAACAACCTTTGAGACAATAACCTGATATTGCGTTTTTCAACAGAATATATTAACAAGGTTAACGATCTATTGCCTGAGGGCAACGGCCGATCGGAATAGATATTATAAATCTAGTCAGTCCAAACTTTAGATCTACTTGACACTAAAACAGAGTTACCAGAATTGCAAGACCTGTAGCTCACCGGATGCTTCCTAAATTAGCACGATCACTCAATCAGCCTGTCCCCTCAAATCAACGGCGATCTGGGGTAGTGTCTGAGGGTGGTGTCTGTTACTTGGTGCCGTAGAGGCGATCGCCTGCATCTCCTAGCCCCGGAATGATGTAACCATGGTCATCTAAGCGTTGGTCAATCGCAGCGGTATAAATTGGAATATCGGGGTGCTGATCGTGAAAATATTGAATGCCTTCAGGTGCTGCCAACAGGCAGACAAACTTAATAGAAAGCGGTTTTGCCTCTTTTAGCCGATCGACCGCTGCCACCGCAGAGTTGCCTGTTGCTAGCATGGGGTCTACCACCAACATATTGCGATATTCTGTGTCGTGAGGCAGTTTGAGGTAATATTCTACAGCCGTCAGGGTAGTTGGCTCCCGGTATAGCCCGATGTGCCCAACTTTTGCGGTAGGAATTAGTTCCAGCATGCCATCTAATAGCCCCTGTCCAGCTCGCATGATGGATACAATTACCATGTTTTTTTCTGTCGCTAGCACCGGCGCTTCCATTGCCGCAATCGGAGTTTGAATGGTTTCATATTTGAGCGGCAAATCTCGCGTTACTTCATAGGCCAACAGCATCGATATTTCCTTGAGCAGCCGCCGAAAATCTTGTGTGTGGGTTGTGGCTTGACGCATGAGCGTTAGCTTATGCTGAACCAGAGGATGTTGAATTAGAATAACGTCTGCTTTCATACTTCTAAGAAATTCCTGAATCGGTCAAGATAACTATCAAAAGCTTGGCGAAACCCTTAAGTCTTGCATACTTTTTTGTATACATATTTTGCGTATACGTAAAAATCACTGACAAAGTATTTTCTATTAGGGCTAAGCTAAGCGTTGTCGAAACAGATATAAACCTCGTCTAACTTGAAACCCAGAGCTTCCCTCACCCTTTTTATGTATGCCGAAGGCGTTAAGCCCTCTGCCTGGGGAGAGGGACTTTGAAAGCTTTTCCGGCTCCCCTCGCCCTTTGGCAGAGGGACTGGGGGTGAGGGCTAAAACTACAGTTCTCAACATGGACTTGGTTTAACTACAAAATAGCAGAGTTGACTGCATCTTTTTTAGAGATAAACCAAAGCCTCGATCTGAGCTTTAGGCAAACGCCATATCACATAGAAATTGCAGATAGTTACCTGTCCATGAATCCGGTCGGCAGACTCTAGTAAGTCAATAATTTAGATCTTAAATCAAAAAATATTCGGGACTGTTTACAATGAGCAATTGAGTAGTTCTATGCATTCTAAAATCCTGTTATTATTGTTATTACTATAAATACACACAGTTGATTGAAGAACTGATGTCTAGATTGGTCTGCCCAGCAGACGATGAAGAGATTCAGATTTGGATTTTAACGGTGTCGATTGATAGATTCAGGATGCTACTACGCATAGGGTGCAACTTTATCAAGTTATGAAAGACGCACAGCCCAAGTCAAAGCAAAAGCATATCATTTTGACCTCGCATCACAATGGCGTGGGAGCGAAAATCGATCCGCTGCACTGGGGGTCGGCAGATCCTCGCGATCGCGGTCCGGTGATTGGTTCAGTTCGCAGTCAGGCTAATCGCAACGTGATTGGCACGCATGGAGGCTCCTACAGCGTTTACCGAGCGCTAGCGGTAGCGAGTGGCGTGCTCGATCCCAATCACTTGGCCGACCTCACCAACACCGCTCCGACGATCCGGATTGGGCCTCATCCTAGTTGGGCTGATCCCGACCGAATTGTTTCCCTCGACCCATGGGGGGCGATCGCTGGCGAAGTGTTTGCACCGCTGTATCCAGTAGAGTACGACATTCGCCCCACAATCGCCATCACCCGTGCCCACATTCAAATCCCTGAACTCAAAGACGAAATTGCCGCCGGACGCCTGCACGTCGATGGGCATCTGCTCAAAAGTGACGGCAACTTGCTGGTGACCAAGGCTTCGATTGATCCCGTCTGGTATCTGCCCGGTTTAGCCAAACGGCTAGAGGTAGACGAGTGGGAACTGCGGCGGATTTTGTTTCAGCAAACAGGCGGCATGTTTCCTGAGCTGGTCACTCGCCCCGACTTAAAGGTGTTTCTGCCCCCCATCGGCGGCACAACTGTTTATATTGTGGGCGATGAATCTAGCTTGGCAGATCCAACCAAACCCTTGGCGGTGCGGGTGCACGATGAATGCAATGGCTCCGACGTATTTGGCTCCGATATCTGCACCTGCCGGCCCTATCTAGTCCACGGGATTGAAGTGTGTATCCAAACGGCGCAAGCAGGCGGAGCGGGCGTGATTGTCTACTGCCGCAAGGAAGGCCGTGCCTTGGGTGAGGTGACCAAGTTCTTGGTCTACAATGCCCGTAAACGCCAAGCAGGGGGCGATCGCGCTGATGCCTACTTCCTGCGCACCGAATGTGTAGCGGGCGTGCAGGATATGCGTTTCCAGGAGCTAATGCCCGACGTGCTGCACTGGCTAGGGATCACCAAGATCGATCGCTTGGTGTCGATGAGCAACATGAAATATGATGCCATCACCGGGGCGGGGATTGAAGTGGTGCAGCGAATTGCCATTCCACCTGAATTGGTGCCCGCCGATGCTCAAGTAGAAATCGAAGCGAAAAAAGCGTCGGGCTACTACTCAGAAGATGGCGTCCTTGCAGCCGCAGAACTCGCCGATATTAAGGGGCGATCCTATCTAGTAGTCTGAGGCGTAAATCTACCTACCGTTCGTAGTGCAGGCATCTTGCCTGCGCAGACAAGATGCCCGCCCTACGGTAGCTAAACTTGCGCCGTCTTCTACTAGAGACTGTCTTACTGGAGACTTTGGCTTAAATGAGCCGTAGTCAGTGACGAGGAGGGCTTGGCCACCCCAAGCCCTTGCCCCAGAATGACGAATTTTGTGTCTATTGAGAGCTAACCGGCAGTTTGCGTTGGGTTCTGCGAAGACCGAACCGCTGAGACGTCAGAGGCAGTTTAACGCGAAATACCGTGATGCGATTGATTGGCAGCCGCTCATGAAATTCTTCCAATAGAGAGCGATGAGATCTGTAAACGTCTAGTAGAGCCAAACCCACGCCCATCAAGAACACTAGAATGCCTGCAATAAACAGGTAAAGCGACAGGCTAACCAGCCAATCCCAATCAATTAACGTGCGCAGCGCCAGCAGGCCAGTATTGCTCAACAGCAGCAGTAGGGCTACATAGGTAGCCAGCATACTGGTCTGGCTAATTCGGTAGCGCTGCCGTAGATATTGCTGCTGCATTTTGAGCTGGCTAGCTCGTTCTCGTCGGGCACTAGACGGCACATAGTGGCGGGAGGTACTCGGGAAAACAGCCTCAGCAATAAATGCTTCTTGCAGGGGATCGATGCCGTCAAACAACGTCTGGACGTCCCGATTCAAGCACCGCAGCTGTTGATCAAGGCCGATGTGCCGGGTCAATATGGCCAGCAGCACTAGGCCACAGGCGATCGCCATTAGCACCGAATTGAGCACAAGCTGAATTAATTGATTGGTCTGATCTATGCTCATTGCACTGTCCTTTCAGAGGAAACTCCCAGGGCTTTAGGGGAGGTTATTCGGATCTAAAGCCCAATGGAAGCACTAGCTGAGAAGTAGTATAGTATTTTTGTACTAATTCGTCTAGTCTGTGAGGATAGTTTGTGATCAAAGAGCGTTGCTACAGATGCACCTAGCGTTGCACGGGTTGCCCTGCCAGCGGTTGACAGCCCTCTAGACCAAGGGATGGCTCCTGCTGATAGGCCAGTGTGGGCGTCCAAACCTGTACCGTGCGGTCAGTTTTGATTTCGTAGAGATACTTCACCTGTGGGTCGAAGCGAATCCCTACCTTTAAGTTAGAAAAGTCATCTTCACAAATCTCAAAGCCAAATCGCACCACAATTTGGG
>CASBQJ010000349.1 GCA_949127705.1 Synechococcales cyanobacterium PMM_0085 | reverse complement strand
GGAATGACGGGTTTTCCATTAGTCGATGCCAACATGCGAGAGCTAGCGGCTACCGGGTTTATGTCAAATCGCGGCAGGCAAAATGTCGCCAGTTTTCTGACGAAAAATCTGGGAATTGACTGGCGGATGGGGGCTGAGTGGTTTGAGTCGCTGCTGATTGACTACGACGTATGCAGCAATTATGGCAATTGGAACTACACCGCAGGCGTGGGGAATGACGCGCGCGGCTTCCGTTTTTTCAATATTCAAAAGCAGGCGAAAGATTACGATCCAGAGGGGATTTACGTTAAGCACTGGCTACTTGAACTCGCCAATCTTCCTGCTGCAAAAGTTCATGAACCGTGGAAATTGCAGCCCGTGGAACAGCAGCGGTTTGGCGTTCAGATTGGTGTGGACTATCCCAAACCAGTGGTGGACTTGTTCAAATCGGCAGAGGCAAACAAGGCGGTTTATGAGGATGCGCTCAACCGTTAGCTACTCGATATAGATGATGAGATACGCTGAACTGTCTGGCGCGATCGCTGCCGCTACAATAAATAAAATCAGCCAGCATCAAATGATCCAGCCCTGATCCAGTTACTGGAATGTCGTTTATGGTGACTACACCGGATAAGCCCACCCAACCAGTCGCGCTCACCATCACCTGGGAACGATTGCCCGATACCGTCCCCCTAGATGATGAACCTGTGGACAACACTGGACAACCGCTAATTGCCGGGGCACTGCACGAGGCATTAGAACTGACTGGATACATTCAGCCGCAGATGCTAATCGCTTCCAATTTTGGGATTTGCGCTACCCTCAACGGCAAGCTGGTGATTAAAGCGCCGGACTGGGTTTATGTACCTGCGGTCACGCCGCTATCGACAGGAATGAGTGATCGCCGCAGCTACACCCCAAATCTGGATGGCGACATTCCTAGCGTTGTCATGGAGTTTCTCTCAGAAACCGAGGGTGGCGAATACTCCGTCAAACCGACTTATCCACCGGGTAAATGGTTTTTCTACGAGCAAATTCTTCAAGTCCCAACCTACGCCATTTTTGATCCGGCACTGGGAAATCTGGAAATATATCACCTGCAAAATAGAAAATACGAACTGGCTACGCCAACTGCCGAGAATCGCTGCTGGATCGCGGCGATGGGCTTGTTTTTGGGGGTCTGGCAAGGCACAAAAGCAGAACGAGAGGGCTACTGGCTGCGCTGGTGGGATGAGGCTGGCACTCTGTTGCCTTGGGCAGTGGAGCAAGTAGAACAAGCCCGTCAACAGGCAGAACAAGAACGCCAACGGGTAGAACAAGAACGCCAGCGGGCAGAACGAATGGCGAGTTATCTGCGATCGCAAGGCATTGATCCCGATTCGCTGTGACCCCCATTTCCGCTCAACCTCCTATGGACGCTTCCATTCCGCTACATTCCACGTATTTAAATCCCACGGGGTCAACTCTACTCCAAGCAGTGCATTGCTGACGCCTGCGGTTTCTGCCCGGTGCACAATCGGCAATACGACGGCGTCATTCACCAGCAGATCGTTCATTTGAATCATCAGCTGTCTGCGCTTTTCGGGATCGAGTTCTACGGCAGATTTCTGCCACAGAGCATCGTAGGCGGGGTTGCAGTAGCGCGATACGTTGTCTTTTGACCAATTGTTGGCCTTTTGCGAAATTTCGCTGCACAGATACGACTTCATATAAGCACCGGGGTCTGGCCCAGAGTTGCCCGTCGTAAACATTTGCAGGTCGGCATAAAAGTGGAGGCTGTTGTCGGCATTGGCGGGTTCACCGTCAAAGAAAATACTGGCGTCTGTGCTTTTCAATTCCACGCCAACGCCAATCGATTGCAGCGATTGTTTGATCACTTCTTGGGTCTTTTGTCGCAGCGGGTTGACGGATGTTTGGAACAGCACGTTCATTTCCACGCCGTTTTTGTCGCGGGTGCCGTTGCCGTTAGTATCTGTCCAGCCAGCCCGGTCTAATAGGGCGTTGGCCGCATCTAGGTCGTATTTGTAGCGGGTGTTGGGTGAATTGTAGGGTGCTGGTGCCACCAAGAAATTGGCGGTGGGTTTCCCGGTACGTCCGTAGAGCTGTTGGGCGATCGCATCTCGGGCGATCGCCAAATTAAACGCTTGCCGCACCTTGAGATCACTCAAAAACGGATGAGGGGCTTTGAGGCTAGAGCGTTCACCGTTTACTTCTTTGTTCGGGTCACTCAGGTTAACCAAAATCCGTTCCACCTGCGGGCCAAAGTTTGCCGTGATGCTGCCCTTCCCTGCGGCCACCAACGGCTCCAAAATCGGCGCTTCCACCTGGAGGTTATAGCCAAAATCGGCATCTCCGGTTTGCAGCACGGCTCTAGCTGCCGACGTGGCATCACCGCCCCCTTTCAGCTCCACTCGCTTAAAAAACGGCTTGCCGGCATCTCGATAGTTGGGGTTCAATTCATAAATCACCGAATCGCCCGGTTTAAATTGCACGACCCGGTACGCTCCAGTCCCCACAGGCATCAGGTTGGCGGGTGCCTCTCGCGACTTGGCTCCGCCATACGGCGCATAACTATGTTGGGGCAATACCATACCCTCGGTGCCCACAAACACCTGCGCCCAGCCAGGATTGGCATCCTTAAAGCTGATTTTGACGGTGGTGTCATCAATCGCCTCCACCCGCTCAATGGCGTCGTAGGTAGCCGCAGAAATCGCGCCTACTGCTGGGTCGCTCAAAAACTGATGGGTAAAAACCACATCGGCAGCGGTAAACGGCTCTCCGTCCGACCACTTAACGCCTGGTTTTAGCTTCCAGGTAACAGATTTACCGTCGGCAGCGAGTCCGCCATTGGCAACGGTGGGCACTTCTGCTGCCAAAAATAGCACCAGTTCGCCCTGGTTGTTGTAGCTGGCCAGCGGTTCTAGGGTAAGACGGCTGGCTTCCAAATCCTTTAGCCCAATGGAAAGGTGTGGATTCAGAATGGTAGGGGCTTGCCAGTAGAGCAGTTTGAGCGTGTCACTGGTCGCGGCAGATCCGGCACTGGGCTGGGTTGCAGGGGCGCTGGGGGACACGGATGGAGCGCGATCGCACGCCGTCAGCAGCAGTGTGCACCCACAAGAACCGACCACTAAAGAGAAAAAAGTCCGCCACCCCTGCTTTAGAATACG
>CASBQJ010000348.1 GCA_949127705.1 Synechococcales cyanobacterium PMM_0085 | reverse complement strand
GGCTTTGTCGCATTTTTGATGAGTTTGTGCAATCCCAGTTTTTCGGCCACCCAGTACGCCTTGCTCTCTAGTCTCATGGCAGTCAGCCGCGATATTCTGGTGGCTCCAGCAGGCAAACTGGCCGAACAAACGGGGTGGCCGCTGTTCTTTTTGCTAACGCTAGTGGCCGCTGTCCCAGGGCTAGCACTGTTGCCCTTTTTTGCACCCTGGAATGACCAAAGGGAGATAGGGGAATAGTAATATTGAATAATGAGAGAAGTGAACTACAGTACTAAAAATCACTGAACACATGAGCGTCAATGGTTTTCGGCAATTAAGCTGGTGACAAGACTCGAACTTGCGACCGGCTGATTACAAATCAGCTGCTCTACCAACTGAGCTACACCAGCAATAAAAAAATCATAGCATTTGTGGGTAGCAAGGAGAAAGGGGTAATTTTTTGGAGTTAGAGATCTACCCCTTCGCGGCGATCTTTTAGCTCGTCGCCTAGGTAGGTAGTGGCAAAAATAGCAGCTTGGGTGCGATCGCGCAATCCCAGTCGATTCAGCAGATTGGTGACGTGATTTTTCACGGTGCCTTCGGAAATATAGAGGGTTTTAGCAATTTCGCGGTTGCTGGCACCTCGGGCAATTAGGGTGAGCACTTCGCGTTCGCGGGGGGTGAGGTGGTCTAGTTCGGTGGGAGGCGTGGGAGCGTCGGGTGGGGCAGACAGGCGAGACATCAGTTTTGGCACAATGCCGGGGCTAATTTGGGTGTAGCCTTTGTGGGCAGCGCGGATGGCGATCGCTAGGTCTTCAGACGGCGTATCTTTGAGCAAATACCCAATCGCCCCTTGCTGGAGTGCGGCGGTCACGTATTCTTCGTCATCAAAGGTGGTGAGGATCAGTACTTTGGGAGTGGGCGACTGTTGAGTAATGGCATGGGTGGCGGCGACACCATCCATCACTGGCATCCGAATGTCCATGAGCACCACATCAGGATGAAGGCGATCGCTTTGCTGCATACCAATCTGACCATTTTCTGCTTCTCCGACAATTTGCAAATCTGGCTCTAGTTCTAATAACGTTTTTAAGCCTTGGCGAATTAGACTTTGATCATCTACGATTAACACTCGAATCATGCTGAAGCCTTTTTTCTATGAATCTTCTCCGATCGCTTCAATCAACTCAATCAACCAATATTGAATGCAACTTGACTAGAGTGAAGGTCACAAAATTATGCTGAATTTTGCAGTGGAATGTGAACTGTGATCTGACACCCGGATTGCGGCGCACTAGTCACCTTAAACGTGCCGCCCAGCGCCAACGTGCGATCGCGCATACTCTGAAGCCCAAAGCCTGTCTCGTTTTGGGTAAGATCAAATCCATTGCCGTTATCTTGAATCGTTAGGTGTAAATCGGTCAGCGTTGTGTGTAAATGAATCGCAATCTGGGTCGCATCGGCATGTTTGCAGATATTGGTCAGGGCTTCTTGCACAATTCGATAGAGGCTGGTGTTAATTTCGGCAGATAGCGGTGCCGCTAAGTCAATCTGCACCGTCGGCTGGATTTCTGTTGTGCGCTGTACATTGTGGGTGAGGGTGGCGATCGCCTCTTGTAATGACTGCTGCTGCCAGGGGTCAGACCGCATCGTCGCCACCGACTGCCGCACATCTTGGAGCGCTGTAGAACCCAACCGTTTTGCTTCTTGAAGAAACTGCTGCGCCCGCTGTGGATTGGTTTGTGCTAGTTTTACTGCTGTTTCTAATTGGATGTTTAGTGCCGTCAGAGAATGCCCCAGCGAATCATGAATGTCGCGGGCAATGCGGTTGCGTTCTTGCGATGCGGCTAGCGTTTCAATCTTGAGCGCATAGTTACGCAATTGAGTATTGGCGATCGCCAGTTTCTCACGGCTTTCGCGCTCAGTCAGCAATGCATTCATCAATAGCAACACAAACACCAGCGCCAATCCCAATAGCAATACCGAATTCGATGCGAAGCCAAATAAGATTGGCCGAAATCGCAGCCGTACACCCGCAGGAATTGGGAAGCCAAACTCTTGGGTACGACGGATCAGAACCAATATAAACAACGTAAACGATACGCCTGTGACGGTCAATCGTCCCGGCCAGCGAAACATTAAACAGCTGCGAATCACGAGCACGACATATAGAAATGGGAATAGTCGCAATCCACCCAAGCCCGGTGTTCCAGTCGTTGTTCCTAATAAAATCAAACCAATTTCGGCCACTGTAAAAGCAATCCGATGATTCAATTTTCCGGTGGGAAGCCGCAAACCCATTAATCCAAACCCCACTAAACTCAGCACCGAAAATAGCACATGCCTGGGCAAGGGTGGAACAATGGGGAGTAGTGGGATAGCGCCGGGATGATGCGGCCTCGGCAGTCGGGGGAAGAACTCAGGGGGTAACAGTTCACTGATGAGGGCGATCGCCAACAATCCCCACTCCAAGTAGAGCAAGAACCGAAATGGATGATTCTTAGGGCGGATGGACATCGATGCCGAGGGAATTGGGATTTATGCCTATGGTTTATGTTTATCTTATGTCCAATCTAGCGATATCCAATCCAATACCGCTCAACTCATGACAAACGTCATAGTCGAAGGATGACCTTTGCCGGAGGCGATCGCCCCATCCTAAAACGTACGATTAAGGCATGCCAAAAGCCTACTGGAGACGCTATGAAATTGAATCGAAAATCCTTACTGATTGCCGGATTTGCCGCTACGATGGCGATCGCCCCCTTAGTTGCAGTCAATGCTCAATCTGAGCCAGCGGCAGTTCCCCCAGCGCCCTCAAGCGATCGCACCGGTGGCCACCCCATGGGCGGGCCGGGAGGCGATCGCATGGGCGGGCCGTTTGAACGGCTAACGCTCACCGATGAACAACGGACTCAGCTTGAAGCCATTCGAGAGGATGCCCACACTCAGGTGGAGGCAATTCTAACGGATGAACAGCGGCAACAAGCCCAGGTAGCCCGTGAACAATTTGAAAGTAGACGCGCCGAATTTGCCAGCCTCACCCCAGAACAACGCCAAGCGCGGTTTCAGGAAATGCGGGCACAGGGAGGTGCTGCTGGCCCTGGCGGCCCCGGCGGCCCGCTGGCCGAACTCAACTTGACGGATCAGCAGCGCGAACAGATCCGCAGCATCATGGAAAACGCCCGCACCCAAGGTGAAACTGTGTTGACGTCTGAGCAGTGTCAACAGCTACAGCAGTGGCGAGATTCTCGTCCGGAACGGCCTGAGCGATCGCCTGCTCCTGCTGGTAATCGTTAGTAGACTCGACGTAAAAATTGGTTAAACCGTGTTCTATAGATTGACTTCTTGTACGCTAGTTGTACAAGAAGTCAATTTTTTAGGTGTGACTGAATTCAAAAAAACATATGCTAAATTGGCAGTTCTTGCATCTGTCATACCAATTTAATAAATGACCACAACAAATCAATTATTAGGTAGGGACATGGCACTGCCATGTCCTATTAGGTAGGGCATGGCAGTGCCATGCCCCTACAGAATGGGTCGCTATCAGATGAATTATAGGCCAGGAAAAAGCATATGAAATTCAAGCGAAACTATTTTTACTTAACCATTCTATTGTTTTTGATAGAGGTATCTATCGCCATTTTTATCAATGATCGTTTTGTCCGTCCTTTAGTTGGAGATGTTTTGGCGATCGCGTTGATCTACTGTTTTATTCAAACGTTCTGGAATGTTCGGGTAACTGTAGCGATCGCCTTTGTATTTGGGCTAGCCTGCGCCATCGAACTGGCACAGCACTTTAATTTTGTAGATCGATTAGGGCTACGACACAATCAAATTATGGCTACAGTTTTAGGTACAACTTTCGATTGGAAAGATATTATAGCCTATATGATTGGTGCAGTCGTTGTGTGGTGGTGGGAAAAAAGGTTTGGCTTTCGCGGCGCTAGTGAGACGATGTAGACTAATTACAGTACTATCAGAAAACCGTTGCGCCGTTTATTTTCAAGTCGTTATTTTTTGATGGATCATTGAGTTCACGTTGACAGACATCTTAAATTGTGAAAACGTTTTTGTTCTTTTTCCTGGCTGCTCTAGGAGAAATTTCTGGATGTTATGCGTTTTGGGCATGGCTAAGGCTGGGGAAAAGTATACTCTGGATTATTCCAGGTATTCTAGCTCTAGTTTTTTTTGCTTACGCTCTAACTAGAATAGACGCTTCAAATGCGGGCAGAGTCTATGCTGCCTACGGAGGAATCTACTTATTTTCGTCGCTTTGTTGGCTGTGGGTAGCTGAAGGGGTTAAGCCAAATCAGTCCGATTTAGTTGGTGTTGGCCTTTCACTGGTAGGGACACTAATCATTTTGTTTGGCTCGCGTCGATAACAAAGAGCGCGCCCTCACTATTCGTGTTCTTAACGGTGCCCTTGCGCGATCGCATCACGAGTACCGAGTTCCCATAGGACGGGAGTGCGATCGCCTTTTGCACTATTGATCAGCCTCAAGCTCAGCTAGTGGAGTAGGATGGCGATCGGTTAGGTTTCACCTCGGTGTCACGGGTTAACTCATATCTAATCCTCTATGTAGGATACGATAGACACTAGGGGTTTAATTCAAAAGGCTCAGTGGTTCTCATG
>CASBQJ010000347.1 GCA_949127705.1 Synechococcales cyanobacterium PMM_0085 | reverse complement strand
TCGCACTCTAGACGGGTCTGGCGCTCGGTGGCGATCGCCGCCAAACTAGGTCGTCCGGTGAGCGCTAGCCGCCGATCGGCCCAAATCCCGTATAGCCAATCGACAGCAGCACCGATGATGGGCAGTCGGGTGATGGCATACACCCAGCCCATTCCTAAGATGTCATAGACGCGGCGAAAGACTTCTACATTTTGAACCACCGTGCCATCGGCGAGCACCGCATGGATGCGGCCCATTGCGGTTTCAAAGTCTATGCCGCCGTGAGCGTCTGGGCTGTAGTCGTCGGCTGCAATATCGACAAATGCAACCAAGCCGCGCCCGGCATCCCGGCTCTGCAAAAAGTTAACTTCTCTCATACAGAGGGGACAGGCCCCGTCATACAACAGCTCAATTTGCCAGGTGGGTGTGGAGGGCGCGGTGATGGCAGAAAATTCAGGATGTGGAGTTGGGGATGCAGGCATGAGGAGTCAGATCCAACGGGGTGGCAGTTCAAGGATGAAGTCGAGAGACGGTTGATCTCTTTCTATATTTTACGAAACTTAAAAGCAGGTAACTGCTGTGGCACACTACATCATGGTGGAAATCTGTAGCGCGGGTAGAGAAGTTTATGGTGGTCAACAAGAATTGGCGATCGCATCCACAGTGTCTTCAGGCAGTGTCTAAGGCGTTGCCCAAGGCAGTGCCAGGGACAACAGCGGGCTGGCGGCGATGGCTGGCAACGGGGGTAGGGATTGCGCTGGGGCTGCTGCCGGGAGTTTGGTGTGCTAGGCCAGTGGCGGCGGCTGAGGCGGTAAAGGTATCGTTTGGTGCGTTAGAGCTGTCGCTGTCGCTAGAGGCCCTGCAAACCTACGCCGATACGGGCAACATTACGGGAGATTTGCGGTTCTATTCCCGGTTTTTAGATGACGCTAGTCGGGCAGAATTGCGGCGGTTTTTGCAACAGCGGTTTGACGTTGACCCCGTAATCGTCTCTCAAATTACCTATGCGCCGTTGGGTGAGCGGGTTTTGCGGGGCTTGGGCGTTGTGGTGCAAACAGAAAACAGAACAAACGGGTTTAAGGCTTTACGGGCGGCGGCACTGTTAGCGGCTAGCGACCCCGAAAAGCTCAGTGTACTCAATCTGATTCGCTACTATCCGAGTACGAGCATCCGGATTAATGCCGAAGCACTGCTGGCATTACGCCAAGAATTTACCGCCATGGTGGACTACCGCGATGCGGCGTTGAGGGCGATTCAGCAGGAGATGGATGCAGAAATTGCGGCAGCACCCGCTGTCAACTTTGCCCAGCTTCCCGATTTGTCGCGCGTAGGTAGGTCGCGGGTGGTGCGCCGCACGCTGAAGTTGAGCCGCGATCGCCCAACCCTAACCGGAGAGAACATGGCCCGCCCCTTCGCGGTAGACCTCTATTTACCCCAAGGGTTGGCTCAACCGGCTCCTGTCATAGTCATTTCCCACGGCCTAGGGTCTTCGCCAGCGGCCTTTATGTACCTGGCTAGACACCTGGCTTCCCATGGGTTTGTGGTGGTTGTGCCCCAGCATATTGGCAGTGATGCCAGCCGCCGGGAAGCGCTATTGAGCGGGGTTGTGGGCAGTGACGTCAGCCCCGTCGAATTTATCGATCGCCCGTTAGACATTACCGCCACGCTAGACCAGTTAGACCAGCTAGCGCAGAGCGACCCCACGCTCCAGGGACGGATGGATTTGCAGAATGTGGGGGCGATCGGCCATTCCTTTGGCGGCTATACTGTGTTGGCGCTAGCCGGGGCTGACCCCAATGTTCCCAGGCTGCGGCAAGAGTGTGCAAACCCTCGACCCACCCTCAATGCCGCTCCGGTGCTTCAATGTTTGGGCGATCATCTGCCATTTGGCGGCACCCTGCGCGACCCGCGAATTAAAGCCGTGTTTGCCATCAGCCCGATCATAAGCGTGGTGCTAGGGCCAGAAAGCATGAGCAAGATTCAAATTCCGACCCTGCTGATGGGCGGCGGCGAAGATTTTATTGCCTCTACGGTGCAAGAGCAGATTCATCCGTTTGTGTGGTTGACCACACCCGATAAGTATTTGGCGATTAGCGTTCCTAGCAACCACAACTATGCTGACGGCACCGGGGGCGATCGCAACCCACCTGCTGGCAGCATTGACAGCCTCTTATCTGGGCCTGACCCCACCCTGGCACGAAAGTATGTGCGTGAGTTGAGTTTGGCATTCATGCAGCGCTATCTGGCCAATCGGCCTGAGTCCAGTCGCTACCTGACAGCGGCCTACGCCCAACACATTCAGCAAACCCCGCTGCAACTGCAATTTGTGCAGGCTCTAACCGCCCAGCAGTTAGAGCAAGCCTATGGCAGAAAGCCGCCAATCCCGATTGTCCCAACCTTAGAAAACCTCCACCGCGATCGCTAAGCCCCCCTCGTGCTGCCAGCCATGGTTCAGATTGGCTAGTAGAAGACGGCGCACGTTTAGCTACCGTAGGGCGGGCATCTTGCCCGCGCAGGCTGGAAGCCTGCACTACGAACGGTAGGCAGATTTACGCCTCAGACTACTAGTTTAAATTTAGTGACGATGTGTTCGCTAGATCACCTTTAACAGGGTCTTGATATCCGAGAATATTTTTGTCTGATCTGTGACAAATTCAATCTGTGACAAAACAGATTGGGTGCGATCGCTCCCATTTTTCTCTACCGTTGGCTTCGCTCTAGGTTCTACCCCCCTTATGTCATCCCGACCTTCCTCTGCTGCTAAGCGGCAGCGTTTCAGCCTTGCCCGTCTGCTGCCAGCCATTTGGGTGGCCGTGTTGGCGATCGCCCTCCAC
>CASBQJ010000346.1 GCA_949127705.1 Synechococcales cyanobacterium PMM_0085 | reverse complement strand
GCTTTGTCCCACCGACACCAAAAGTCGCAAGCCGACGCAAAGAGTTCACAGCAGGGGGATGGAGTAATCTCAAATCCCAGCAGGGTTAATGCCTGTAACCCAAGCTGTAGCGAGCGATCGCCTATATTTAACTTAGTTAAGAGCTGCTTGCGAGTAGCTGATTGAGCCGTGCGACTCAGGTATTTAGCTATCCCGACCAGCATCTGCCAAGCTGCGTCTGGTGTCTTTGCCTCGGGAGGCGTATAGGCGATCGCAAGCTGCTGATTAGCGGCGATCGCGCGATCTAGGGAAACTTGCAGCTCGTCCCAACTGGCAGGGCATTGGGTTAAAAGCAGCACCGTTGCCGTTTCAATCAGCTCTGCGGTAGGGCGATCGCGCCAGTCGAGTAACCCGCCCGATTTGAGCTGGCTAGGTTGAAGGTCACTGGCCGGATGCGCTGGGGTTGGACGGACTGCAACCAGCCGAATTTCGTAGTGCTTGCCGCGTTTATCGCCGTCGTAGCTGTTAAAGTCAAGTTCGGCGATCGCATCACACCAGCCAGTTGGAATCTCATCTTTATAGTGTCCCCACCAGACACCGGGAAAGCGGACGTGGGTGTCGTCCGTCATCTCAAATTCCGTTTTGATGTAGCGCACCGTGCGCCGTTTGAAATCTTGAATATTTTTATGCCAAACCCGGTCAAATCGGCAGTTTTTGATCAGCAGCTTGGGAACTGGATTCCCCATGCCGCAAGGTTCTAATAGCTTTAGCTCTCGAAATAGCTCCTGCCCTAGATCTGCTACTGTGACCACCAAATCGGCCTGAATGACGGCACCCACTCCCACCCCTACGGTGAGCTGCTGCTGGCGCAGCTGCCGATTCATTGCTTCCGCCAACAGTGAAATATTTTCGACGGGTAAACTCAACCCTGCGGCAAACGGATGGCCGCCAAAGCTGCGCAGCAGATGGGATTGGTCTTTGACTAGCTGGTACAGGTCGATTTGGTTAATGGAACGAGCTGAGCCACGGGCGAGCTGGATTGGAGGAGCCAGAGGAGGCGATAGAGGAGGAGCGGTTAATAAGGCGTCAGTTTCAGCCGTCTGGCTCGGCACGCCGTCTTCTCCCCGGCTCAGCAAAACCGTAGGACGGCCATATTCCTGCGCCATCTGCCCCGCCACTAGCCCCAAGACACCCACAGACCATTGGGAATCTTCTAGGACAATGATGCTGGTGGTAGAAAGGTCAAGCTGGCTCAGGCGGGCAGTGACCTGCTGGGCGACGTCTTTTTGCAGCGATTTGCGGCGAACGTTGGCCAGTTCGGTTTCGTCTGCCAACTGGCGGCAGTGGTCTGCATCTTGGCTAGTGAGTAGCTCCACGCCAAACCGGGCATCGCCATGAATGCGGCTGATGGCGTTGATGCGTGGCCCAAGGCCAAAGGAAATATCGGTGGGGCGATCGCCGGCTCTACGACAATACTCCAGGAGTTTGGCAATCCCTGGACGGGGCGGTGGGTCTAGCTTTTGATTGAGTTGCAGCCGTTCGATCCCGATCTGGGCTAGGTAGCGGCAGTCGCCTTTTAGATCGACTAAATCGGCAATTAGCCCGATCGCGACTAAGTCTAACAGCCGCTCTAACGGCTGGCTTGGCACCTCCGGCAGGGTTGCGTAGAGGGCTTCTACCAGCTTGTAGGCCACGGCGACGCCAGACAGCGTTGCCAGTGGGTGGCTGCTAGGCAAATAGCGAGGATTGACGATCGCTACCACGGGCGGACGCTGGGCTGGCAGCGTGTGGTGATCGGTCACAATGATGTCGATGCCCAGGCGGCGGGCATGGTCGATTTCTGGCAGGTTGGTGCTACCCGTGTCGCAGGTGACGATCAGGCGGCAGCCCTGGGCGGCAAGCTGATCAATGCCCGCGATCGCCAACCCGTGTGAGTCCGTGAGCCGATTGGGAATCACGTAGCTCAGCGTTTGGTGCTGTTCAAAAAACTGCCCTAAGCCATCCCATAGCACTGCCGTTGCGGTAATGCCATCGGCGTCAAAGTCACCCCAAATGGCGATCGCCTCTCCTTGAGCGCGGGCTTTTTGGAGACGGGCGATCGCCCACCGCATCTCGTCGCCAAACTCGAAGGCGCTGGTGGGCTGGTACTGATCGGCGTGCAGAAACCCTGCTAGCTGTGCTGGCTCTCGGATCTCTCGCTGCCACAGCAGCTGTGCGAGATGTTGACTAGGTAACCCCTGATGCTGCTGAGTTACCGCCTGAGTAAACCACTCGGGCAGGTCAAAAATTGGCTGAATTTGCCATTGGGCAGGTTCGGGCATGGTAGAGATGAACTCACTGCCCTCGATTCTAGGCAATGTTGGTGTGCAAGTGTCAGGGTGAAATTAAGGATATAGCCTTCCTCACTTCAGTGCAGTACAGGCAAGGGGCTTAAGCCCCTTGTTCTAGAGCCTGTGATGTCCTTCATTCATCTGAAAACTACTAACGCTGTGATCCACCGTTTTACTCTCTCTCTATGCTCCCAGCAAATCGTCCAGCGCGTCCATGGCCTCGCACCCGATCACACTCACCACCATCGGTTCCACGCGGCGGGGATCTGTCCAGGGATGAGGGACAGCCTGTTGACGAGTTTGCATCCCAGACGACTGCATTCCCGGTGATGGCTCCGCAAACGGTTCACGCCCATAGCGGTACTCATCTGCATAGCGCCGAAACACGGCTTCTACGGCGGCGCGGGTATTTTTAAGTCCCCATTCTGCGGCAATTTGATCCGCTTTTTCCAGGACATCTTGACTTAGTCTTACTTTGTTGTCATGCATAGTTGTCGATCCTCTGACATCAGGTGTAGGCCGCGCACGTTGGCAAATTGGGGGTCACCCATGACGGTGAATAGCTTGCGACCTTGGAGCCGTTCCGAAATTAGATGGGTGCTGCCACCTGTGACCAGAAAACGAGTGACGCGGGGCATGTAGGGAGTGTATTGCGATCGCACCGTCTGAAAAATGCCTTTAAACCACTGATCTAGATGCTCTTCTAGCCAGGGTGCCCACGACAAGCCCATGTCGGCATAGGTGTGTTCTTTGCGGAACCCATCCATGATGATGCTGGGGTCGGCGCTCGTGCCCAATGCCGCAGATAGCCGCTTATCAAAGCTAATCGAGGTGGCTAGCTCGTAAGCTCCACCGCGATCCATCACGTTTTCGTCAATCACTTCGCCTTCCGCATCTACCAACCGGGTCAGCCAGGTGCCGCCGCCAATATCCACCACAATGGTGTAGCCCGTATCGGGAATTTGCCCGAGCTGCTTGGCGTAGTGATAGGCCCCCATGCCCTCGCGCTCTACCTGCACCTCTTGCACCATGACGCGGTAGTCGAGATTGTTGCGCTTGAACTCGTGCAGCCCTACCAATTGCTCCCGAATCGCATCGCCGTTTTTTGCAGGTTCGGGCGTAGAGGCGTAGACGTTTAGCGCAAACTCGGTGCTGCCATTCCACGGTTCCAGGCAGGCGTAGAGGTGGAGCCGCGACAGTTCCACCTTGTTTTCAACGACGGTTTGCTGCTGCCGCCGATATTTGTAGGCTTGTGCGCCAAAATGGAAGCGGCTACCATCGGCCAATTCAAGCAGCGGTGACGCATCAGAGGAGCTGACGGCATCACGCCCGGTGGGCAGTTGATACCGCACTGACCGAATCGCCTTCGGATGTCCGCTGCCGTCAAAAAATTTGAGATCGTAGTTGCCTGCATCCAATGCTAGGGTACGAATGGTGCTATTTGTAGCGCTGGGCGCTTTACTGACTCGCTTCGCTTTGGTTCCAATAGTCATAAGTTCCCTTTCGCCTCCAATTGTACCCAATTGCCTTAGTACTTTTGTACTGTACCACCTCAGGCCAAGTTTGCGGGCGGCGATCGCCCCAAAGACAGATTTGATGGCAACAGCGATCGCCTAAATCTTCACTCAGCAGGGCTTTCAACCTAATGTTTAGAAATCTAAAGTCTTTTTGAACCTTCTGAGCGGTCGGCTGGGGTCAATTCGATCAGGCTCACCGATGAATGTTACCGTGTGTAAAGGGAATATAGGGTGGGTTGGATAGTCTATGACGGCGGCAGTTGCACTTCAAAACGTATTTAAGGTTTACAGCACGACCCCAGTGGTCAATGATCTGTCGTTGACTATTCAACCAGGAGAAATTTTTGGGCTGTTGGGACCCAATGGGGCAGGTAAATCTACCACCATTCGGATGCTGACGACCCTGACGCAGCCAACAGAGGGGCAGATTTTTGTGGCGGGCTACGATGTGGTCAAGCAGCCCTTTTTGGTGAAGCAACAGATTGGCGTGGTGCTGCAACAAATGAGCGTTGATGTAGATCTGACCGTATGGGAAAACATGGAATTCCACGGGCGGATGCATCATATTCCTGCGGCTCGGCGGCAGCAGGATATTGATCGGTGGCTGGAGTATGTGGAGTTAAGCGATCGCCGCGACGACTTAGTCAAAACCCTCTCAGGCGGGATGAAGCGCCGTCTGCAAATTGCCCGTGCCCTGCTACATGAACCCTCTATTCTGTTTCTAGATGAACCCACTGTCGGGCTTGATCCTCAAACCCGTCGCCGGCTCTGGGAAATCATTAAAGGACTAAATCAGCAGGGCATGACGATGCTGCTGACTACGCATTATATGGATGAGGTGGAATACCTTTGCGGCGCAGGCTTTAGTGGTTCTGCAACGCCCAACCGCATCGGCATCATGGACAACGGCAAGCTAATTGAACTGGGCACATTAGATCAGCTGCGTCATAAACATGGCCAAGGCTTGGTGATGAAACAAACCGGCGATCGGTGGGATTACAAGTTTTTCCCTACCCTCGACGATGCCAACACCTACTTCGAGCAACAGCCCCATAAAGCCGGCATGATGGTGCGCCCGTCCAACTTAGAAGATATTTTTGTAGAACTGACAGGACGGGGACTAGATTAGCGCCAGTATAGGAACCCCCCCGGAGGCTTCAGGCATCCAGGGGGATATTCTCTGAGGGTTGATTTTCAGATGGTTTGTACCGGTTTGTGGGTTAGCCGTTTAGACCGCTTCAAGTAGCCTTTGACGCCTCGCCGATGCAGAAATTCCATCAGCGGCGGCAGATCGGCTTCCGTAAAATTGTCCGCTCGCATCCCGGCGTTAAACCGCTCTAGCCCAAAGTAAATTGCATCGGCTCCGTTTTCGACTATCGCTTTGGCGCACTCCCAATTTCCCGCTGGAGCCAGTAGGTCAGGGCGGCGCAGAGTAGAGATGGGCAGAGACGCTGACGGATCGAGGCTTGAAGTCATGGTAGCGATTGATCAAAGGGTCAACCCGACAGATCCGGGTAGGGACATGGCACTGCCATGTCCCCCAGGTAGTAGCGGATTCCGGGTAGGGACATGGCACTGCCATGTCCTCATATATCGGCGGATCCCGGATAGGACATGGCACTGCCATGTCCTCATATATCGGCGGATTCGGATAGGACATGGCAGTGCCATGTCCCTACGGAATGGATGGGTTGATCAAATTGTAGGATTCCAGCGGCCGTGGCGTTTCGAGATGAGCAAACATTGCCCATCACTCCATCTCGTCCCCAGTACACACGACCCGAAAGCCAATGTCATAGAGACCGCGATCGCCTTCTGCCTGGGAGCGGAACGCCGAGCGGCAGTTGCGGGGACCCACATTCCAGGAACCACCCCGCAGCACGCGCTTGGTCGGATGGCCTGCGGTTAGCCAAGCACTGCCATCGGTGGGGGCATCGAGATAATTATCGTGCCACGAGTCGAGGCACCACTCGCGCACATTACCATGCAGGTCATAGAGGCCAAACGCATTGGCAGATTGGAAATAACCCACGGGTGTCGTTTCACGCCGATCGTCGCCCTGTGGTCCCGCGCCATAGGCACCCTTGTTCACCAGCTTGCCGTTATAGTCCCAGTCAATGCCAGAATAGTTGGCCAAATTAGTCGTAATCGTTTCGCCACAATTAAATGGGGTCGTGGTGCCTGCCCGACAGGCATATTCCCACTCTGCCTCGCTGGGCAACCGGTAGGTGCGCCCCGTATAGAGCGAGAGGCGATCGCAAAATTCCACGGCGGCAGTCCAGGGCACCTGCTCCACGGGGCGATCGGCCACCTTGAAATTAGCGGGTTCGGGGCGCAGCCCGCGATTCACCTTAGGCATGGCGGCCACCACTTGCCACTGCGCCTGGGTGACGGGATATTGCCCCATCCACAGCGGCAACACAGAAACTTGATGGAGCGGCATTTGGGATAAGGCGCACCCTGCCTCGGTTTTGGGCGCTCCCATCGTAAAGGTGCCACCGGGGATCTCCACTAGCTCCAACCAACCAGCGTCTGCCAGCGGTTCTCGCAGAACTTTAGCCGTTTGGGTATGGCGATCGCACTCTTGCCCCTGCGAATCAACCGTCACCACCTCAAATTTCACCATAGACGGCACAGGCGTAGTAATCTCTGACATAGTGACGACAGTTTAAGATGGCTGTACTCACCAAAATCATAAGCTGGCGTTGGTATTCAAACCAGCCCAACATGACGGCTGTTTGCCTCCAGGAAGCGCATGAAACTCGGACAATGGCTAGGGTTGTTTGCCCTATTAATCTCTCTTTACATTCTTTGGGAAATCCGCCAGCTGATTCTGCTGATGTTTGTCGCGGTGGTCTTTGCTACTGCTTTGAACCGTCTGGTGCGACGGCTAGAACGGGCAGGATTGAAGCGCGGCTTGGCCAGCTTTCTGTCGATCGCCATCGTGCTTGGCATCATGATTTTATTTGTGGCGCTAATTGTGCCACCCTTTACCGATCAGCTGCAATTGTTATCTGAGCTAGTCCCCCAAGGGTTAGAGCAATTGCGCACTGAGTTAGATCGATTAATTCGATTAATTCCGGGGGGAACCGCTCAAGCGCTGCCAAATGTACCCGAATTACTGAATCAATTCCAGCCGTTGGCGACTGGACTAGCCAACAATTTCTTCAAAGCATTTTCTGGTTTCTTCAACATCTCGGTTAGCATGTTATTCGTCTTCATGCTCACGATCATGATGGTGATCAATCCTCAACCCTATCGCCAGGGTTTAATTCGCCTATTCCCGTCATTTTATCGGCGGCGGGGGCATGAAATTCTGACCTATTGTGAAGCAGATTTGGTGGGCTGGATTATTGGCACCCTGTTTAACATGGTGGTCATTGGCACCATTAGCGGCATTGTGCTGGCCATTTTAGGCGTGAAACTGGTGCTGGCGAATGCGCTGCTTGCCGGACTGCTGGAGGCGATTCCTAATCTAGGCCCAGTTTTAAGTACGATTGCACCGGGGGCGATCGCCTTACTCGACTCTCCTTTAAAAGCTCTCGGCGTGCTGATTGCCTACATTCTGATTCAACAGCTGGAACAGTTTTTGCTAGTGCCAATTGTGATGGGGCAACAGGTGTCGCTACTGCCTGCTATTACGCTGCTAGCACAGTTTACCTTCGCATCATTTTTTGGCTTTTTGGGATTATTTTTAGCCATTCCGCTGCTGATTATTGTCCGTATTTTGCTGCGCGAAGTATTGATTAAAGATGTCTTGGATCAATGGCAAAGTCCTGAGTCTTATCAGGTTCCTCCCGAGCTGCAATTAGAACTCCCCATCGAACCGAGTCATTCTGATCCGGCTGAAACTCCAGTCAATTTACCTTAAAAATTATCAACTAATTAACTGACTCTTCTCAGTCAATCATGCAGAAATTCTTAGGTAATTCTCAGAGAAAACCTGAGGTAGCCGCTTAGGATAGCAGGGACAGTCAGAACACTGTCTTGACCTCGCTTAGAGGCAGAGTTATTAACTATCCAACTCTTCAAAACAGGCAAAGAAATTATGAACTGGAAGGCTCTTGCTTTAATTACAGCGGTAAGTTTGACGGCGACCTTGGCCGCTTGTGGAAAACCGCCTGAGACCGCTGCTCCTGATGCGATGAAAAGTCCGGCTGGTGATGCGATGGGCAGCCCCGATGCGATGAAGAGTCCTGATGCCATGAAGAGCCCAGCAGGCGATGCGATGGCATCTCCTAGTCCGACAGCTCCCTAGGATTTGTTTCGCAGCTTGATTTTTCCATGTAAAACAATGCATGAAAAATCAAGCTTTGGGATCATTTTGGCCGCTTTCTCTAACAACAGGTTGATGGATAAACGTGATGGACAACCCTCTGCGGCGACGGCGGCTACTGTTTTATTTGGGCTTGGGTGCAGTTGGAGCCGCTACCGCTGCGATCGCCATTCCTACGCTGAAAAAATCTCCGGCTCCGTTACTGGCAACTGCAACACCCCCTAGCGCAAAATCAGCAGCGGCTGGCAAACTGCTGCCTGAGTTCCAGGGCATCCGTGAATGGCTTAATTCCAACCCCCTCACGATTGCTGAACTCAAAGGCAATGTGATCTTGATCCAATTTTGGACATTTTCTTGCATTAACTGCCAGCGCACGTTGCCTCACATTACCCAATGGCACGGGCAGTATGCGGCACAAGGACTAAAGGTAATTGGCGTACACACACCAGAGTTTGCCTTCGAGCGCGATCGCGCCAATGTTGAAGATGCCTTGCGACAGCACCAAATTACCTATCCAGTCCCCATCGATAATGACTTCAAAACTTGGAATGCCTACGAGAACGGCTACTGGCCGCATTTGTTCCTAGCCGATCGCCAAGGGGTGATGCGCTATGACCACATTGGGGAAGGGGCGTATGAGGAAACGGAGGCGATGATTGAGCAACTGTTGGCGGGGTGAATATGGGGGCTGATCTGTCGATTTGGTTGGCGATCGCCGGGGGGATTTTGACGGTGCTGTCGCCCTGTGTGCTGCCGATTCTGCCGATTTTGGTGGGGCGATCGCTGCAGTCTAGTGCATGGGGTCCTGTCGTGTTGGTGACGGGGTTGGTGGCTGGGTTTGCAGTGGCGGGTAGCCTATTGGGGATTTCGGTGAGTTGGCTGGGTGGGCTGGTTACTGGGCTGCGCACAGCGGCGATCGCCCTGTTACTCGTATTAGGTCTGTTGGCCATTTTCCCAACCTGGAGCTACCGATTATTTCAGTATTTACCCCTTCACCGCTGGATCAAGGAAACGCCCCGGATTGGATTGGCTGGAGAATTTTGGTTAGGGACGCAGTTGGGTCTGCTGTGGACGCCTTGTGCTGGGCCTGTTTTGGGCAGTATTTTGGTGCTGGCTGCGGTTCACCATCAGGTCGTCAGCTCCTTTAGTTTATTATTGGCCTATGGAATTGGAGCGGCGCTACCGCTGTTGGCGATCGCCTATAGCAGCCGTCGGTTTAGCAGCAGATTGCTGAGGTTGCGGGCTCATAGCGGTACGTTGCAGCGGATCGGTGGGATCATGGTGGCAGGCACGGCGATCGCGATCCTGCTGGGATGGGATGTGCAGGTGCAGCTCTGGCTTGCGCCGTTTTTTCCTCGCCTGCCGCTTTAAAGCGTTCGCGCATACCGGACGATAACTCTCAGGTAAGATTCAGCAGATTTTCAGCATTAGGGTTCAAGCTAAGAATAGTTAACAAAGAATTGTTACACAGTCAACCTCTATCGCCCTCCACTTTAACTATGCAGAATCAACGTCTTTCGCTTTCTCGTCGGTTTGTGTTCGGTTTGTCTATTGTTGCCCTCACCGGTGGAGTGCTAGTCTACGGCGCTTCTCAGATGACGCTTCCAAGTGTTGCAACTGATGTGGTGACGGCTACACCGACGCGGTCATTTCCAGATCCTGCCGCCGACCTCACCGCCTCTGCGGCAGCGGGCTCGCAGACTGCTGTATTTGCAGGGGGCTGTTTTTGGGGCATGGAAGCCGTGTTTGAACATGTTAAAGGCGTGACGGGTGTGGTCTCTGGCTATGCTGGCGGCACCGCTGCAACGGCTCACTATGAGCAGGTTTCGTCGGGCACTACAGGCCATGCCGAAGGTGTACAGATTACCTACGACCCCGCGCAAGTGTCCTACGGGCAACTGCTAAAGGTTTATTTTTCAGTCGCTCACAACCCCACCGAGCTAAATCGCCAAGGCCCAGATACGGGAACTCAATATCGCTCTGCTATCTTTGTCGAAACGGAGCAGCAGCGACAGGTGGCACAGGCATACATCGACCAGATCAATGCGGCCAAGGTGTTTGATCAGGCGATCGCCACTCAAATCGAACCATTGACTGAGTTCTATGCAGCAGAAGGCTATCACCAAGACTTTATTGCCCAGAATCCCAGCTATCCCTATGTCATCGTCCACGACTTGCCCAAAATTGCCCAGCTGCAAGCCCAGTGGCCTGACCTCTATCGCAACTAATTAGCCACTTCCTCCTCCTACCCGGCAGCCCCCTATGACGTCACTAGTATCGGCTAAAAAGAAGGCTCGACTTGTGCCCACCCAGGCAATTCTGGCAAAGCTATTCCACTGGATCAACCTGCTCAGTTTGATCATCATGATTACCAGCGGACTGCAAATCTATAATGCCAATCCTGTCTTTGGCGGACGTGCCGGGTGGCATTTTCCTGATCTGTTCTTACTGGGTGGGTGGCTGGCGGGCGGGCGGAAATGGCATTTTGCGGCGATGTGGTTTTTCTCCTTAAACCTGCTCTGGTACGGGGTTTATGTATTTGTG
>CASBQJ010000345.1 GCA_949127705.1 Synechococcales cyanobacterium PMM_0085 | reverse complement strand
GGTTAAAACCGATGTGGGTTTTAGTCTCAATTTGGGCTTTGGTGTCAACAAAGATACAGGCTTCTTTGTTGACACGGCTCCAAAAGATGAATTGAAGGTGAATTTAACGACAAGCTTGCAAAATTTTAGCGCCACGGGCAAGTTGGGGTTTCTCCAGGTAGATGTGACGGATGGTGCCGCGCAGCCCACCCAATTTACAGGCACCTTTGGGCTGGACTTGCAGAATGGACTGACTGTAGTCCCAACCCTGAATGCTCAAGCCGATGTGAACCTGCACCTGCAAGGCAAAATCCCGATCGCTGGCGATTCCAAAACTCCAGTGTTGCCATCGATCGGCACTGACTTTAATTTGAGCTGGCAGTTTGCGGATGCCAACGCCAGTAATCCGGCCAACATCGCGGGTTTTGGCAATGCGCCCACACTGGCATTTAACAACGTCACGCTCAGTTTGGGTTCGTTTGCGAGCCAGTTTATCGAACCCGTGTTGGGAACCGTGCAGGATGCGCTGTCGCCGGTTAAACCCGTGATCGATTTCTTGACCGATGGGCTACCGCTGGTTGATTTGAGTCTAATCGATCTGTTTGAAAAGACTCATGCGATTCAAGGACAGATTTCTCAGGGCGAAGGCGCTGGAGAAGCTGAAAGCACTGAGGGCATCAAAGTCATAGAAGTGTTGAACAGGGTACTGGACATTCCTGCTGATGCAGGTAACACTGGCATTCCACTGGGCAGTTTTAACCTGTCAGCAGGCAATGACCTGCGGACAACAGCCCTGGCAGCGATCGATGTCGATGCCTTTCAGGGTGTGTTCCAGGACATTCAGCAAGGGTTGAGGGATATTGGCGCAGATGAACTGGTGGATTACCTGGATAAGTCTAAAAAAGAATTAGAAAATCAAGGCCCCACCTTCCCGCTGATTCAAGATCCTACGCAGGCTTTCCAGCTGTTGTTAGGAAAAAATCCAGATCTGTTCAAGTGGGATTTGTCTAGCACCTTGCACTTTCAAGACACAGGAGAAGCCTTTTTTGGAGCTGTTGTTGGCGTTAAGTTGAGCTATGGCTACGAGGGCGGGCTGAATCTTGTGTTGGGGTTTGACACCAAGGGATTACAGGAGTTTGCAGACAGCGGTGATTCCGACAAGCTGATTGATGGGTTTTATATTAGCGACAATGTGGATTTGGCTGGCATCGATCACCCTGAAGTCTATCTCAACGCTAACTTTGATGCTGGCCCAGCCTTTAACATTCCAGGCTTTTCAGTCTCAGTGGTGGGTGGAATTAACGGCGCAGTTAGTCTGGATGTCAACGACAAAGATAAAGACAACAAGTTTCGCCTGTCTGAAATTGACGATTGTTTTCTTGAAGCAGAAGGCAAGATTGAGGCAACTCTAGAAGTCAAGCTGAAAGTGGGCTATGGCATCTTCAGCCTCACCAAACGCATCCCCATTACCAGGGGCACGCTGCTGAGCTTTGAAGCGGGCTGTAATGACGCTGAACAGCGTGATCCTGTGCGTAATCAAATTGCCAGAAATGTGGGGAATGACCTGCAACTGTTGATGGGTTCTAGGGCGGGCGATCGCGTCATCAGCAACAAACCCGGTGGCGATGGCAATCTGCCTGAATACTTTGTGGTGCGTCCTGCGCTCAATAATCCAGGAAAAGTGGAGGTTGCGGCGTTTGGCGCAAAAATTCTCTATGACATCAGCAGCCAGATTGTGGCCGATGGGGCAGACGGTGGAGATGCGATCGCCATTGACAACGCCATTCTCACCGCTGCCAACCTGCAAGGCAACGGCGGCAACGACACAATCGACGGTGGCGATAATGACGATGACCTAAATGGTGGATCGGGCGATGACAATATCAGCGGCGGCTCAGGCGACGACGTTCTGGCCGGTGGATTGGGCAGCGACCTGCTCGACGGCGGCAACGGCTTTGATATTGTCAGCTATGCCAACACCCCGTTAACGGTTGGGGTGAGAATTCTCCTAGATGCTGACGGCAATCAGTTAAATGGCATCTTTGGAGAAGCGTTGGGCGATGTGCTGAAAAACGTGGAGTACATCATTGGCACCCCATACCGCGATTTCATTGAGGCCGACAACGGTAAAAACATCCTGGAAGGTGGGGCTGGCGACGACCAACTGTTTGGCTTTGGTGACGACGACATCATTCAAGGAGGGGCTGGAGCCGATCTTCTAGATGGCGGCAACGGGACTGACTGGACCAGTTACATCGAGTCTAGAGCGGGCGTGACTGTCAATTTAGAGACGCACCGAGGCGCTGGGGGCGATGCTGAAGGCGATGTCTTAAGTAACCTGGAAAACGTGAAAGGCTCGATCTATAGCGATCGCCTGACGGGAGATAGTGCAAATAACTACTTAGATAGTTCTGGTGACAATGACACCATTGAAGGGAGTCTGGGCAGCGATACGATTGATGGCGGTGCAGGTGTCGATAATCTGAGATATGGCAGATTGGCGCAGGCAGTCACCGTTAATTTGAAAGATGGCACGACCAATAAAGGCGACACCATTATCTTAGCGAGTGCCAATCTCAGCTCAATCGAAAATCTGGAAGGTACCCTCTTTGATGACACGTTGGGCGGCGATATTGGTGACAACCTCTTAGTAGGATTGGCGGGTAACGATAGCATCAGCGGCGATGACGGCAGCGATCGCATCATCGGCAGTCAGGGAGCCGATACGATTGATGGCGGTGCCGGGATTGACTGGGCAGAATATTCCGGATCATCGGCTGGGGTTAGGGTCAATTTGCTGACCGGAATCGGGACGGGGGGCGATGCAGAGGGCGATCGCCTAACCACAATCGAAAATCTCCGAGGCTCCCGGCATTCAGATGCTCTCACGGGCAATGCAGGCACAAACGACATTGCTCCGGGCTTAAGCGCACTGCCAGGAGATGCCGAGTCGTTTGATCGGGTGGACGGGGGTGCAGGTCAAGATCGACTTTTGATCGACTACTCCAGTGAAGATATTGGCACTGGGCTGGATGGGGGCTATTTCCTTGGTTCCACCAGCGCAGGCTTCTTCTTGAGACGAACGCGCGATAACCTCAGCGATCTAGATGCCGTTGCTTTCACCAACATTGAGCGGCTCAACGTGATCGGCACGATCAAAGATGACACGATCTACGGCGGTTCTGGTGACGATGTTCTCCTTCCCGGTGGTGGCAACGATACCGTTTACGGCGGCAGAGGCAGTAACGATATCCAGGCGGGTGATGGCAATGATGTGGTGATCGATCAAAGTGACATCAATCGCAGCTTAGGCAATGGTTTAGGACAACCCAGCAACAGTTTCATCGTCCTGGATGGCGGCAGAGGCATTGACACTTTATCGATCAACTTGTCGGGCAAAGCTTTCGATGTAAACTTTGCCATCCGCAGCTTCTCGCTGATCAGCACCAATCCACTGCAAGAAAACCTGAATCAACGGATTTCTTTGTCGGACGGTAGCACGATCGGTGGATTCGAGATTTTCAAAGACATCACAACCGCATACGGTGACGATACCGTCATTCAATTGGGTCGTGTCAACAATACGTTCATCACAGGTGATGGCAATGACATCATGAATCCTGGACTCGGGATTGATGTAGTAGATAGCACTCCTTCAAATCTAGACAACGATATATTGATTGTAGATTACTCAGTTGAAGATATTGGAACCGGGATATCGACAACCACCAATGGCTTTGGAACAGGTCGGCTTTATCGCAGAACCCTTGATGACCGAAATGTGCTGGATGAAGTTAACTTTTCAGGCATCGAACGATTCAATGTCAATGGCACCAGCCAGAATGATCAAATTGAAGGAAGTCTGGGCAATGATGCGTTGAGTGGTAACGCTGGGGATGACTTTTTGAAAGGCAATCGAGGCAATGATTTTCTACCAAACAAATTGACTGCGATACGTGGTATTCAATTGCTCCTCCACGCGGGCAAGCCAACGATGGAAGGTCGTTTCTGTATTCAGCGTTTGTT
>CASBQJ010000344.1 GCA_949127705.1 Synechococcales cyanobacterium PMM_0085 | reverse complement strand
GAGCACCTCAAGCCTCAAGAGCGGGTTGTGGCACCCCTGATGTTTAAGGTGCGGCTGTCGGCTGCGATCGACACCTACGATACGTTCCTTAAGCGTTCTGAGCCAATCCAGTGGGTGATTCTGCACAAAGGTATTAAACAGCAAATAGAAGCGCTGCTGTGGAAATTGGCGCGCCAGGGCTTTAGGCCAGTGTTTGCTGACGAGGTGTTTGTGGTGTTTGCCAAAAATCGCCCTGATCTGGCAGGGGTTTCGTACCTTTCTCCCCATGTGCGGCATCTGTACTTAGGGCGCTATAGCGTTCAGGCGCGTTCCTTTTTCAAGTCTACTTATGAAGAACGGCTGAGACCTCTCTACATTAAGTATGTAGACCGCCAGAAAAAAGAGCGCAAGCTGGCAGAATTTCGCAAAACTAAGAAGCAGGAGCTGTCTCAAGACTAGCGATAAAACAGAACAGCGATAAAACCGCATCGCCCTTTAGAGATTCTGGAAGGCGATCGCGGCTTACTCAACTAAGCAGCGGGCTAAACCCGCTCAGACTCTACACCCGTTAGTCGATTAAACCAAGAACCGGAGCGACTTCAGCCTTGTGGAGCTGAGGTGATAAAAACTCACTTGCATAAATTTTTGGCTTAGCCTGAGCCATCTGCGTATACGATTCGCGCACATGAGCATTGACGGCAACTGTCGTTGCATCGTATAGCTGCGTTGCCAGTTTTGGATAGAACCCAATTCCAGCAATTAGGGCGAGGAAGCAGGCCGCAATAAACACTTCTCGTGGATTGGCGTCAGTAAAAACAGCATCGTCAGGCAGCACACAATCTGTGCCAAAACAGACCGCTGCTTGATTCCCCGGATCGTTCTCGACACTGCCGCCTTCCAGATCGCAGTTAGGGGCATTGCCAGAATTGTAAAACACCTGGCGCAGCATGGAGAGTAGGTAAATCGGCGTCAAAATTAGCCCGACTGCCGATAGAAAAATGGTGACTGTGCGGAACAACGAACTGTAGCTGTCGCTAGTCGCCAGCCCGACAAAGACAGACAGCTCACTGGGGAATCCGCTTAGACCGGGCAGCGCCAAAGACGCCATCGCACCGATTGTAAACAGGGCGAATACCTTAGGCATGACTTGTCCTAGCCCACCCATTTCCGTCATGGCCATGGTGTGGGTGCGATCGTAGGTGACGCCTGCCAAGAAGAACAGCACAGCGGCAATTAACCCGTGCGAAATCATTTGCAGCAGCGCCCCACTAATGCCTAGGTCGGTAAACGACGCAATCCCCAGCAGCACAAACCCCATGTGAGAAATCGACGAATAGGCCAGACGGCGTTTCATATTCGTTTGGGCAAACGAGTTAAACGCGCCATAGACAATGTTGACCACGCCTAAAATGGCAAGCACTGGCGCAAAGTAAACGTGAGCATCGGGCAACAGCCCCAGGTTCATCCGAATCAGCCCATAGCCCCCCATTTTTAGCAGCACCCCCGCCAAAATCATCGAGACTGGGGCAGAGGCTTCGCCGTGGGCGTCGGGCAACCAGGTATGGAATGGAAAAACCGCTAGCTTGACGCCAAAGGCAACCAGTAACCCGGCATATAACAGGAGCTCTAACCCCAACGGGTAATTTTTTAGCCCCAGTTCTGCCATGTCAAAGGTAACCGTGTCGCCATAGAAGGCCATTGCTAGCCCTGCTACCAAAATGAAAATAGAAGCGGCGGCTGTGTAAATCAAAAATTTGGTGGCGGCATAGCGACGACGTTGCCCGCCCCAAATGCAAACCAGCAGATAAACGGGAATTAGCTCAACTTCCCACATAATGAACAGCAGCAGCACGTCTTGCGCCACAAATACGCCAACCTGCGCGGCATATAGCACCAGCATCAATGCATAAAAAAGGCGGGGACGTCGATCGACCCGCCATGAGGCAAAGATTGACAGGGTAGTAACTAGACCTGCCAGCAACACCAGCGGAGCCGATAGCCCATCGACCGATACGGCCCAGTTCAGCCCTAACTGAGGCACCCAGGCATACTTTTCCACGAGCTGAAACGTCGAACTGCTGGCATCGTAATGGGTCCAAAAGGTGTAGCACATTAGCAGAAAATCTGCGAGACCTACACCTAGAGCAAACCATCGCACGCGATTACCGTTTTTGTCGGGCAATAGCGGGATGACTAGGGACGCCACCAGAGGCAGTAGGATGATCGCAGTTAGCCAAGGAAATTGGTCGGCTATCATGACAGTAAGGATAAATACTTATTTGAGCATGACGTCATCGTACTAAATTTTGTGTACGAGTGCATATAAGTATTTGTCTCACATAATCATAAAGAAATTCTGGAGTATTTTCTCTAGGTAGAGCTGCCATACCTCAATCGCTAAGGCGTGGTGGTCGTTGCGGGAGCGACAGGTGCCAGGGATGCAGGGGCAGCAGCCCGAGGTCGAGCAAGATATTGGTAAACGGTTTGCGAAATTTGCTGGATCAAAACCGGCCCGTTATCTGATTCGCCGGTACGTTTGACGATCGCCGTAATCACATAG
>CASBQJ010000343.1 GCA_949127705.1 Synechococcales cyanobacterium PMM_0085 | reverse complement strand
TACTGCCTGCTAAGCCCGGTCCTAAAACACCAAGTAATTGATAGGTCGCGCTTGAAAGCGCGATCGCGTTCGGGTATTCATTTCTAGCTGTCACTAATGGAATCGTTGCCGTATAGGTTGGCGTAAAAAAAGCATAAAAAACATTGAGCGCCAGAACGATCACGTAGATTTGCCAAGCCTGGGTGACAAAGGGTAAAAAACAAACAATGATCATCCTTATTAAATGCGTGATCACCATAATGCGCTTGCGATCAAATCGATCTGCAATCACACCTGCTAAGGGTGACAAAACCACAAATGCCATTACCCGTAGAGTCAGCGCCCCAGACAAAATAATTCCTGCCTTCTCACCTGCCAACTCAAATGCCAACAATGCCAACCCTAGCCAAGTGAGAGCATCTCCAACCAAATTGATAGTTTGTGCAAGATAAAGTCTGGCAAATCTAGGGTTTTTCAGACATTGAAGTAATCGAGGAGCTTGTGTCATCTTTTATCAGTTTAAAAAACTTTAATAGAATATAGTTTTAAGTCTATCCCCCCAGGGGGCATCCTGAAATCACCCAGTTTGACGAGAATACCTTGGAAATCCCCTGCTGCATCCCCCAGGGAAAGCAGCATAAAAACCCCAATGCAGCGGACGGTCGAAAGTCGCTGGAGCTAAGTTCTAGGTTAGTTGCCGCCGCTGATTGGGAACGTTATACTGCTTCAGTCTTGAGTGGAGACGGTGCTTGTAGATTCTCTGTTGGAGTCAACCATTAAGCATTTGTACAACCTTGGTAGGTACAGGATAATAGAGCTAGTCCAATTAGTATTTCCAGACTTTCATGCAGTTTGAGTGGGATGAGGCAAAAAACTTAGAGAATGTTCGCAAGCATGAGATTGATTTTGCCGATGTTCCTGAAATGTTTGAGAGTCCGATGCTAATTGAGCTAGACGATCGTTTTGATTACGGTGAAGACCGTTGGTTCGGTATCGGTTTCCTCGGTAACGGCGTAGCGGTTGTGGTTTGGACAGAACGACAAAATGATGTAATTCGGGTCATTTCAGCACGAAGGGCAAATCGATATGAGCGGCAAAGACTTGAGCAGTACCTCTCGTACTAACTGGGCGGCACTAGAGGCAATGAATGATGAAGGGATTGATTACTCTGATATTCCACCATTAACAGAGGATTTTTTTGAGAAAGCTACTCTCAGGGTTCCTGCATCCCAGGCGCAGCAGCTAGTTCAGATTGAGCCTGATGTATTGAAGTGGTTTCAAGCTCAAGGTGGGGAACATCAAGCTTTAATTAACTCGGTCTTAAGGCTATACATTGAAAGCCATGAACAGTCAGCAATATAACAATTCGCTTGGAGCGGACTGCCAAAAGATCTTGATGTTGAGTTCAAGGTTATTTGCAGCCGCTCAAGTGAGCCATTAGCCCGCTGCGTTGCGAAGAAGAGCAGCTGTTCCGGCATTTGTGGGGGTGCCTTTGGCCTTGCCGTCTCGCAGAGCATCGCTCCTCTCAACTCGCAATTGATCAGCCCGCTCAACCCGCAAGAAATCATGCGGGGTTTGGTGCGATCGCTCTGCACAATTGGGTAAAACGCCATCCGTACTGTAGGGGTAAAGCATTTGCACCGGGATCTCGACTACCCCTCCCGCATCGCAATACAAATGCTTCACCCCGCCGCTGTCGGGATCTCGACCATTCCTACCGCATCGAAATACAAATGCTTCACCCCGCCGCTGTCGGGTAACCTGTGTCGATGAAGGATGAAGCATTTGTACTTAGATCTCGGTCACAGCTATTCAATTCTGATCCAAATGCTTCATCCCTACTGCTTGGCTGGACAGATGAAGGATGAAGCATTTGTATTAGATCTCGGTTACAGCCTTACTCATCGTCATGGGCGAAGCGGTTGTAGAGGAAGTCAAGGGCGTAGTTCCGCAGGCGATAATATTCTGGATCTTCCATAATCCGATCGCGATCGCGGGGGCGAGGAAACGGCATGGTCATAATTTCACCAATATTTGCCGCAGGCCCATTGGTCATCATGACCAGGCGATCGGAGAGAAACAGCGCTTCGTCAATGTCGTGCGTAATCATCAGCACGGTACAGCGATGTTCATTCCAGATTTTAAGTAACTCCTCTTGCAGTTCCTCTTTAGTAATGGCATCGAGTGCCCCAAAGGGTTCGTCCAAAATCAGCACCTGTGGGCGAGTTGCCAAGGCGCGGGCGATCGCCACCCGTTGCTTCATGCCGCCCGAAAGCTGAGTTGGCTTTTTATCTAAGGAATCCGACAACCCGACCATTTCCAGGTTATCGCGGGCGATCGCCTTCTTCTCAGCTCCCGACTTTTCGGGATAAACCGAATCTAGCCCTAAATACACGTTTTCAAACGCCGTCAGCCAGGGGAGTAGCGAATAGTTCTGGAATACCACCATCCGATCGGGACCCGGCTGAGTAATGGGTTGCCCTTGCAGCAGCACTACCCCTTCTGTAGGCTGGCTAAAGCCCGATACCATATTCAGCAACGTCGATTTACCACAGCCAGAGTGCCCAATCACACAAATAAATTCACCTGCTTCAATATTCAGGTTCACATCTTGAAGTACGGTATACGCACCCTTAGACGTTGGATAAACCTTAGATACGCCTTCAATATGTAAGAAGGACTGTTGTGTATCTTGCAGTGCCGTTGTCATGGAATCAGTCGTTATGGTTTGCATGGGAGGATGGGGTAGAGGGGAACTAAGACGACTTGGGACGACTTGGGACGATTTGTCAAGCTGGATGTTTAACGGGTTAAACATCCAGCTTGACAGCCTTTATCCGGCTGTGACTGGTCGGCGACCGTCAATTGCGACTTCTGCTACGCTGAAATCGCGTTTGATAGAGAGGCTATTGAGGTAGCCGATCGGGTCTTCGGCGTCAAAAGGAATATCGTCGAACAGTTGAATTGGACCTCGATGGTATTTCATATCGAGTACGCCTAGCTCACGAGCGGCGGTGCTGAACACGCTGACCCGGCAGACGCGTTCTAGGATTTCTACCCAGTTGCGTGGGAATGGGACGTCTTCCCAGCGCGCCATTTGGGTCATCATCCACAGGTGCTCGGTGCGGCTAGGGCGATTCAAGCCGTCGCCGAAGAATTGGTGGTGAGCATATTCCCGCATCGGTTGGTCGATATTGCAGACGTGGCTATTGGGGTCACCTAAATAAATGTAATCCACACTGGTGCTGAGGTATTCGCGTCGAGCCAAAATGTGGCGAATTTCTTCACCGTTGTTGGCATCGGCGCAGTAGCGGCAGGCTTCTAGAAGAGCTTTGACTAGCGCAATGTGGGTGTTGGGATAAGCCGCAGCCCAGTCTTCGCGCACGCCCAATACTTTGCCGGGATGGCCGTCCCAAATTTCTAGATCGGTGGCGACGGTGACGCCTGCCCCTTCAATCGCCGCTCGCAGGTTCCAGGGTTCGCCGACGCAGTAGCCGTCAATGGTGCCTGCCTTGAGGTCGGCGACCATTTGAGCCGGGGGAATTGTTTTGAGGGTGACGTCGCGATCGGGGTCGATGCCGCCAGCCGCTAGCCAGTAGCGAAGCAGCAAGTTATGCATGGAGGATGGATGCACCATGCCTAAGGTGTGTTCTTGCTCGGCAGAGTCTAGCAACATCCGTTTGAAGTCGGCGGCGTTGAGGATGCCTTTGTCGTAGAACTTTTTGGCTAAGGTGACAGCATTGCCGTTGCGGGTCATGGTTAGGGCGCTGACTACGGGCAATGGTGTGCCCTGATTCCCGCCGATGGTGAGCCAAACGGGCATGCCAGCAGGCATTTGAGCGGCATCTAGATAGTTGCCAGCAATGCCGTCTACAATGCCGCGCCAGCTCGTTTCACGCACCAAGCTAACCTCGTCGAGACCGTGTTTGTCAAAGAACCCTTTCTCTTTGGCTACGATCAGCGGTGCGCAGGCGGTCAGAGGGACAAACCCCATTTCCAGGTTCACTTTTTCTAACCCGTGACGGGCAGTCGCACCACTCTTTTTAGCGCGCAGTTTCTTGATCCGCTTTTGTTGATTCAAGAAGTAAATGATTTCCGATCGCAGGCTGTAGTAGCTGGGATGGTTGACGACATCCATCCGCTTGCGGGGACGGGGAATGTCTACGTCTAAAATGCTGCCGATTTTAGAACTAGGGCCGTTGGTTAACATGACAATGCGATCGCTTAGCAGCACTGCTTCGTCCACATCATGGGTTACCATCACAGCAGTCACTTGGCTCTCTTCACAAATCTGCATCAGCCGCTCTTGCAAGTTCCCGCGTGTTAGCGCATCAAGCGCCCCAAACGGTTCATCTAGCAGCAGCAGCTTGGGGCGAATGGCCAAGGCACGGGCGATCGCCACCCGTTGTTTCATCCCGCCAGACAGCTGGGAGGGGGGCTTATCGACGGCATGCTGTAGCCCGACCAATTGAATATGCTGCTCGACAATGGCTTGCCGTTCGGCCTTTGATAAATCGACCAGCACCTCATCGACTGCCAGGGCAATGTTTTCTCGCACCGTCATCCAGGGCAGCAATGAATAGTTTTGAAACACCACCATGCGCTCAGGACCTGGACGAGTAACGCGATCGCCCTCTAGCGTCACTACCCCTTCGGTTGGCAAATCTAGCCCTGCAATCATGTTGAGCAGAGTGGACTTGCCACAGCCAGAGTGACCAATCAGTGAAACGAACTCACCTTTTTTAATTTCTAGATCAATGCCTTTGAGGGCAATATATTGTCCACCACCAGATAGATTAAAAACCTTTTCGATTTGATCGACCGCAACAAAGACTGACATAGCTGTAGGGGGGTAGAGGATGTTTTGAAGCTGCTAGAGAAGGTTAATTCTGCGTGCATGAACAGTCAACGTCTCGAACAGCTTCTTAGAGGGTTTCAAATGATCATTCAGCGCATTACTGACCGGGTGCAATCCGTTTTTGAATAAACAAAACCAGCCGATCTAGCACTAGGCCAACAGCACCGATATACACGACTGCGACAATGATTTCAGTTACGTAGTTCTGTTGGTAGGCATCCCAAATAAAGAACCCAATCCCTGCTACACCCGACATCACAATTTCTGCAGCAATAATTGCCAGCCATGCTAGGCCAATTGCAATTCTTAGCCCAGTAAAAATATAAGGAAGCGCAGACGGAATTAATACCTTAAAGAAATACTTTTGGTTAGAAATTCGCAGCACTTTCGCCACGTTCTTGTAGTCTTGGGGAATTTCACGGACGCCCACAGCTGTGTTGATTAAGATTGGCCAGATAGAGGTAATAAAAATCACAAACAATGCAGCAGGTTCATTCTGCCGTAGGGCGGCTAGCGCAATTGGTACCCAAGCCAATGGAGCCACCATTCTCAAAAACTGAAATAGCGGATCGAACATTTTATCGATCACTGGGCTGTTACCTACCAGGATACCGACTGCAATTCCCACAATCGCCGCTGCTCCATACCCGATCGCTACCCGTTTTAGACTGGCCATCGTTTGCAAAAACAGCCCTTGGTCTAAGTCGCTATTGTAAAAAAACGGATTCATAATCAAGTAATTACTGCGCTCATCTGTGAGCACTTGGATGGGGCTGGGTAGAGCAATCAGCCCAATCCGGGCCAGCACTTCCCAAATAGTTAGAAATAGCAGAATGCCAATAATCGGCAGTGCAATATTTGCCGCTGGATGTTTCAAAAGGGCTTGAATGCGATCGCGAGAGCTAACCGTTGCACGATTGGGAAGAGTTGCCGTCATGGAGTCTCCTTAAATTTTGGTAAAAGGTGTTTGGGTGATTGAGAGCTGCCTATATACAGCTCTCAATCCGTGACCGTTCGAGATTGGAATGAGCGATGGCTAGTAACAGGCTAGAACCCTAAGCCGCTTTGATTTTCAGGTCATCTAAATAACGCTGAGGGTTTTCTGGGTCAAACTTAACGCCATCGAAGAAGGTTTCGACCCCGCGACTCGTACTAGCGGGAATATCAGCTGTAAACCCGGCTTCCGTGGCCGCTTCGCGCCAGATATCTTCGCGGTTTACCTTGTCGACCAACTTCTGGGCTACATCTAAATCGGTAATCGCAGTTTTGTGGAAGCCCCAGCGCAGCGTCTCTGTCAAGAACCACAAATCATGGCTCTTGAATGGGTAAGAGATGCTATCGCCATTTGGATCTTTCCAGTAGAGTGGGCCAAACTTGAAATCATTGAGAGCAGATTTGCCATCACCCATCGCGTAATTACCCTTATAAGGAGGCGTTAGCACTTCCGAAGGCGCATTAAAGAAGGAACGGCCAGAAACAATTTTTACCAGTTCATCGCGGTTGGCAACATCGTCACACCACTGCTGCGCTTCCATAATTCCTTTCAGCAACGCCTTGGTGGCTTTGGGATTGGCTTCAATCCAGTCGGTGCGCAACGCAAAGTATTCTTCGGGGTGATACGGCCACATTTCAGTGGTCAGGGCAGACAAGAAGCCAATCTTATCGGTGATGATCCGATACGGCCAAGGGTCGCCGGTGCTGAAGGCGTCCATGGTGCCATTACGCATTCCCTGCACGGTTTCAGCCGGAGGTACGGCCAGCAGTTCAATATCTTTGTCGGGATCTACACCGCTAGCAGCAAACCAGTAGCGAATCCAGAAATCCTGGTTGGCGTTGGGAAAGGTGTAGGCGGCTTTAAACAAGCGACCATTTTTAGATTGAAACTGTTTGATGTATTCTGGATCGTTGATTTTCAAGCCCAACCCTTTACCTTCATGGAGAGAGGCGATCGCGATCGCATTCCCATTCGTGTTGAGCTGGAGCAGTACGGACATCGGCACCTTGTTGCCGTTGGTAATGATGCCCTCTGTAATTAGGTGAGGCATTGGCATTTGCCATTGGCCGCCATCAATCCCACCGCCACCTGAACCAATCACGACATTGTCGCGTGCCCCAGCCCAGTTGGCTTGCTTGACGACTGTCACATCGGTCATGCCATATTTAGCAAAAAAGCCCTTTTCTTTTGCAATAATCAGCGGTGCTGATTCCACAATTGGCAAATAGCCCAGTGTTGCTTTGGTTACTTCAGGGGTATCTCCAGCTGCAACCGGACTAGGCGCAGGCGATTGGGTGGCAGCATCGGGAGTGCTAGGCTGCGTGCAGCCCTTCAAGAGTACCGCTCCAGCTGCGGTCGTAGTAGCAGAAACCAAGAACTTACGACGGGTCAACTTAGAAAAATCGGACATAGAGTCTCCTTGCAGATTGCTAGACAAACAACTGCGAATAAAATGCGATCGACTGAACTGATGACGGACTATATGAGTAATCAACCAAGCTAGGGAGGCTTGATGATTAACCCCGTGGGCGTTAAACCCCTGACTGGGAGGCTGTTTGGTTTATTAAATAAACCTGAAGCTTGTTGACTTGATACCAAGTGTATCGTTGTTCAAGTCATATGTATATACTTAAGTCGATGATCTTCTAAAAGATTATTGAATAATCTCTATAAGTAAATAGCTATCATTCCTACTGCTTGCAATCTATGGTTGTGCAAAAATCCTGATTTTCCCAGCATTCTGAGTTCTTAACATTCGGTGTGCGAGTCTTGGGCTAAACTCTAAGCTGTTGTTGGTGGAAGTGAGGCAAAGCCGTGGCGATTGATGAGCAGCTGTCGATGTTTTCCTCGGTTGAGGACATCAAGCTGCAACAGCTGGCGTTACCTAAATCTGACATCACAGTTAGTCGAGCCGAGTTGGCAGAGTGGAAGCAGCGGATTTTTGTGTATCAAAGCCGCGTCAGGTCAGAGCGATCGCCACAGCAGCCTACTCTGTTTGACCTGGTATTATCCACTGTTGCGGCTACGATTGCTGCTGACAGTATCGACCCCTTTAGCTTGCCGCCGCAGAATACCGAATTTTGGCGGTGGAAAGCCTATGATCCGGGCTGTGCTGCTCTTTATTTTGTGATTGATCATGAGTTGCCCATTTTGCTTTATGTGGGTGAAACGGTGAAGTCGAATCAACGCTGGAAAGGCGAGCATGACTGTAAGCGATACCTTCAGCAGTATGTCAGCGCCCACCGCCCGCATCAGTTGCCTGTTGCCGTCAATATTGGATTTTGGCCAAAAGCACCCCAAGATACTCGACCCCGCCAACAGCTGGAATCGGCGCTAATCGACAAGTGGCGATCGCCGTTTAATAAAGAAAACTGGAGCTTTTGGGGCACTCCCTTTGTCGGTGGCAAGCTGCCCTGAGTGCCTGATCTGAACGGGTGAGGGCGATCGCCGCACCCGCAGATCTATGCTTTTTCCAATAGGTAGAGTCGAGAAAACCTAATACTGAACCCGATCATCCCTGGAGTCCATTACGGTTGTCGAATACCTGTGCTCAGGTGCAAGGAGAATGCTTGACAGGTACAGCAGATCTACAGTGAGCCGGGCGGATTGTTCAGCAGCAAAGTCAATACTATCAACCAAGCGATCACCCAATCGATGTGTCGAATTGTGCAACCCGATGGTAAAGAGCAACGTGCCTGCGTCGCCTGACCTTCTTTATTTTTGGCGGTCGTCCTCTAATTCGC
>CASBQJ010000342.1 GCA_949127705.1 Synechococcales cyanobacterium PMM_0085 | reverse complement strand
CCATTGCGGTCGAGCGGCAGCCAAGAGGTGCCTCCCTGGGCTGTTCTGCTCGCGATGGTGATTGACGCCTCGGTGTGGCGCAGCAGGTCTAGCGCTACGCTGCTGCCAATCCGGCCTCGACCGCCCAAAATTAGGACTCGTTTGGACATCCTACCCCCTCAGTTACCGCTGCCCAGGGTAAATAGGCCAATCATGGTGATGCTATTCCACAGGCTGTGCAGCAGCATTGGAGCCAACAAATTGCGCGATCGCGTATAGATGACGCCCAACACGGCTCCCAACATCGTCAGGGGCAGCACTTCCGACACGCTGAGGTGGGCAACGGCAAACAGCAAACTGCTGAGGGCGATCGCGCCACTTACGGGCACATAGCGGGTCAACGAAGGCAGCAAGAAGCCCCGAAACAGCGTCTCTTCAAAAATGGGCGCGGCCACTGCTGCGGTAAACAGAAAAATTCCTAGTGACAGCGGATCGCCTTCGTCTAGCACAATTTGCAGCAGCGGGTTGCTGCCGCCCTGCCCCTGCCAAATTTGCTGATTCAGCAACGATACGCCAATCATCAGCGGCAGTGCCGTCATGTAGCCCCCAATACCCCACAGCGGCCATTTACTCAGCCATTTGAACCGAAACCAGCCCTCTGGCAATGGGAAAAACGGCTTCAATGACCAATACAGCACGGCCAAGCCTGACCCTGCCATCAGCAAATAGTAGCTCAGCGCATAGACCGCCTTAGCCCGGGTGCCAAAGGCGTTGAAGCTCAAGCCTAAGATGCTGACCAGCAGCGGTGCTACGACCTGCCCCGCAAAGAAAAAACCCACAATCAAGACTTGCCAAATTGTTTCCCAGTCCCAGGGAGTTTCCCAGGCGGTGTCGCTGTTAAGCGCCAAAATCGACTGTTTGCCCTTTAACCCCCGCTGCACCAGCAGGCTGATCAATAGCCCTGCCCCAATCACACTGCCCAGGACAGGGACAGTGCCAACCAGCGCCAGTTTCAGCAAGGTGTTCTCTGCCGTCTGCTGTGCGTCTATTTGTAAGACGTTCAATTGGTCAGTTCGCTGCTGAAGTTGATACAGCCGGGTTAGGCCCACATAGCGAAACCAGCCCTGTAGATGCTGCTGAAGCTGGGCTTCCGCATCGGGCAGAATCCGAGCCGGTTCGCTCCAGATCCCCACTAGGGTTTGAGCGGTTGTGACGACCTGAAGTGGGTTTGAGGCCGGAGAATTTGGCGCAGCTGCCGCAGGGGATGCTTCAGCCGTTAACGCGTCGTCATGTCGCTGAATCAATCCTGTCCAGGTTTTGATCGCGGTTTCAGGGTTCCCCTGCTGGGCTTGAATCGTGCCAATGCCCAAATCGAGCTGATCAATTAGCGTTTCCTGCTGTTGAATCAGGGGCTGCAACCGTTCGGCGGTGGAGGCGGTGGTGCGAGTAGGGATCGGTCGAGGGGAGGGGTTGACGGTAGCGGGAACTTGCTCCAGCCGCGATCGCAGTCGTTCCAGGTCGGACTCAGCCGTTTGGTGCACGGTCTGGTACTGTTCGAGCGCTGTTTTTAATGGATCTGCCCCTAAAACCGTCTGACGTAGGGCAGACACCTCCGAGTTGGCGTCGCCGCTGGTGACGGGTTCGGTGGCAGACAGCAGCAAATTGGTTTGATATAGCTCCAGCCGATTGGTAATTTGGGGTTCTCCAAAGCTCTTTAATAGCGAACTGCCCACCAAAATCACCACAAAAAGCGTCAACACGCCCAAAATTAGCCGTTTGATGGTCATTTTTAATTCCCTTGAGCCGATCCCCAACTACAGTGCAATCACAAGAGTGCAGCAATCAGTCAATGAGTAGAGTGAATACCACCCCGTCATTGCCAAACCAAACCTCTTCTCTCTGGAAGCTGGAAACGCTTCTTTGGCATTATCTCACTGTTTTTCAGGTAACTGCTTAACCGATTTCTTGAGGATTGGGAGAACGAACAGGGTAGAATGCTCCTGTTTGGGCGATCGCGTCCCATTCGTGATCGATTCACATCTAGATTTACACCTACTATTCCTGGAGGGTATCGCCCTGGCTACTCGCGTCATCTTAGTGCGTCATGGCATCAGCACCTACAACGTTTTGGGCAAAGTTCAGGGGCACTGCGACGAGTCCACCCTGACGGATGAAGGGCGCGAGGGGGCGCGTCGAGTGGGCCTCGCCCTCCAAGGAATCCGCTTTAACGCCGCCTACAGCAGCCCCTTGAAACGGGCAAAAACAACCGCTGAAATTATCCTCGCGACCGTAGACCAGCCGCCCGTGCTGCAGTTCACCGATGACCTGAAGGAAATTAACCTGACTGACTGGGAAGGGATGGCGTTTGACGAGGTGAAGCAGCAGTTTCCGGAAAATTACCGGATGTGGCGCGATCGCCCCCACGAATTGCAAATGCAGCGGTCTACTCCCGACGGCCTGCAACCCTTTTACCCCGTACCTGCGCTGTATGACCAAGCGCGGCAGTTTTGGCAGACTGTGCTACCAGCCCACGCGGGAGAAACCATTTTGCTGGTAGCTCACAGCGGCATCAACCGTGCCCTAATTTGCACCGCTGTGGGGCTAGAAGCGACGGATTACCCGGCCTTTGGGCAAATGAACTGCGCCATCAATGTCCTCAACTTTTCGGGCAAACTGGGTCAGCCCGTGCAGCTCGAATCCGTCAACCTGACGGCGCATTTAGATCAACCGTTGCCCACGCAGCGGGAAGGGCAAACAGGCCCTCGGCTGCTGCTGGTGCGGCATGGCGAAACCGATTGGAACCGGGAGAAGCGGTTTCAGGGGCAAATAGACGTGCCGCTGAATGAACAAGGTCGCCGTCAGTCTGAAAAAGCGGCGGCGTTTCTTGAACATGTAACGATCGACCGAGCCGTGAGTAGCCCCATGCTGCGCCCCAAGCAAACGGCAGAAATTATTCTCCAGTCTCGATCCCATATTCCCCTAGAGCTAGACGAGCGCCTCTGCGAAATTAGCCACGGACTCTGGGAAGGCAAGCTAGAAGAAGAAATTCAGGACGTCTATGCCGATGAACTGGCTGCCTGGAAAGACGCGCCAGAAACCGTGCAGATGCCTGCTGGAGAGAACTTGCATCAGGTTTGGGAACGGGCGATCGCATCCTGGGACTCGATTGTGGCCACGGCACCCACCGATCGACCCACTACCACCCTGGTGGTGGCTCACGATGCGATCAACAAAGCCATCCTCTGCTACTTGATCAACCGTGGCGCTAGCCATTTCTGGACGTTCAAGCAGGGCAACTGCGCTGTCACCGTGATCGATTACCCCAAAGGAGCTGGCAGCACGCCTGTGATGCAAGCGCTCAACATCACCACCCATCTCGATAGCGGCGTGTTGGATCGCACAGCGGCGGGGGCGCTGTAGCGGATGGCCATTGACCTACTGCGCCAAGTGCGGCTGCTCGATCCGGCTCATGATGGCGATCGCGTGACGGATGTGTTGATTGTGGACGGCTGGATTCGGGCGATCGCTCCCCAGATTTCTGCCCCCGCCGAGGCAGTGGTGCAAGACTGCACAGGGTTAGTCCTCGGGCCAGGGCTGGTTGATTTGTATAGCCATTCGGGTGAGCCGGGGTTTGAGTCCCGAGAAACGCTAGATTCTCTGATGGCGGCGGCGGCGGCGGGAGGGTTTACACGGCTAACGCTATTGCCGACCACAAGCCCTGCGGTGGACAATGCCGCCATGGTGCAGTGGCTGCGATCGCATGTCCAATTGCCCTCGCCGCAGATCCAGTGCTGGGGGGCGCTGACCGTTGGGGCAGTGGGGCAGCAAATGGCCGAGCTGGCCGAGTTGGCCGAGTCAGGCATTGTCGGATTTGCCGATGGGATGCCGATTCAAAATTGGGAACTGCTGCGGCGATCGCTAGAAT
>CASBQJ010000341.1 GCA_949127705.1 Synechococcales cyanobacterium PMM_0085 | reverse complement strand
GCTATATGTGTGTGATGGTGCGCGCGACAGGATTTGAACCTGTGACCCCCACGATGTCAACGTGGTGCTCTAACCAACTGAGCTATGCGTCCGAACGGCTCCTAAATGTAGCACAGAACTTACGCAACTGTAAACCGCGATTGTAAACTAGGAGGCCATCCTCGCGCTAAACTGTCAGAGCATTGGCAGTGTGTAGGGAGTAAGGTTAAAGGTTGATTTGGGTGGTTGAAGAACTGCTTGATTGAGCCATCGATTGCCTCCCAGCTGTTGCCAGAACCCATATATTCCATGCCGTTAGAGTGCGAACCCTCCATGCTATTGAGTCCTCTCACGCTGGCGTTTAAGTTTGCTTCACCAGGACCAATCCTGATTGACTTGGGTCCCCTTAGTATCCGCTGGTATGGTTTTCTGATTGCCTCGGCCATTTTGATTGGTATTACCCTATCGCAATACTTAGCCTCACGGCGGCATGTCAACCCCGAACTGTTGGGAGATTTAGCTCTGTGGTTAGTTGTAGGGGCAATTCCGGCGGCACGGCTTTACTACGTCCTGTTTGAATGGAAAAATTATGTAAATCGCCCCGCAGAGATTGTGGCGATTTGGCATGGTGGGATTGCCATTCATGGAGCGATCTTAGGTGGCTCGCTGGCGATGTTCATTTTTTCACGAATTCATCGCATTTCGTTTTGGCAATCGGCCGATTTGGTGGCACCCTCTTTAATTTTGGGACAGGCGATCGGGCGATGGGGCAATTTCTTTAATTCTGAAGCGTTTGGCCGACCCACTAACGTGCCCTGGAAGCTATATATTCCGCCGATGCAGCGGCCTCCTGGCTACGGGCAGTTTGAGTATTTTCATCCTACATTTTTGTACGAGTCGTTGTGGAATGTGGGTGTATTAGTGTTGCTGTTGGTGCTGTTTTTTTGGGGCTTGCGAGGCAAAATTCCGCTGAAACTGGGGACGCTGATCTTGGTCTATCTGGTTGCGTATAGTGTAGGGCGGTTTTGGATTGAAGGCTTGCGAACCGATAGTCTGATGTTGGGCCCGTTGCGGATTGCCCAAGTAGTAAGTTTGAGTGGGATTAGCCTTGGGACGCTGGGTCTACTGTGGCTGTATGTGTTTAAGCGGGATTTGCCAGGAAGTCTGGTAAGTTCTAACCCTCGACGCTCTGCGGCTCAGGCGCGATCGCGTCGGATGTAGCTCGCGTCGGATGTAGCTCGAGTCGGATGTAGCTCGGATCTAGTTCAATTCAGACGTGGGCGGGACAAAAAAAAGACCCCAAAGTTTCCTTCAGGGTCTTAATCAGGGTGCATCTACCATACGTATTTACTCAGCCTTAATGGCATGATCCGGAAGCGCTCAGGGACTTTATCGATTCTTCGTAAATTCGGTTTTTTGTTGAAGCTGAGATAAAAGGTGAGAGAACTATCATGTGTCTGGATACACCCTATGGTGAGCCGCTGGGGCAGCAAGAGCGGCCGACCGACCGACCACTGCCTGCTGCTGTCTATTTGGTGGGGGCTGGGCCGGGTGATCCGGAACTGCTGACGCTGAAAGCCTATCGGCTGTTATCTCAGGCGGATGTGGTGCTGATTGCAGATTCGCTGGTGCCAGAGCAACTGGTGCAGATGGTGCGTGCCGATGCGGAGCTAGTGCGGACGGCAGACCAGACACTGGAGCAGATGGTGCCGCTGATGATTGATCGGGTGCGATCGCGACATCAGTCAGTGGTGCGCCTGCAATCGGGAGATCCAAGCCTCTACAGCACGATCCATGAGCAAATGCAGGCGTTGGCGGAGGCAGATGTCCCCTTTGAGGTCATTCCCGGTATTAGTGCTTTCCAGGCGGCAGCGGCGCGGCTGAAGGTAGAACTAACCATTCCAGGCGTGGTACAAACCATTATTTTGACGCGCATCAGTGGTCGAACCTATGTCCCCCCAGCGGAGGAACTGTCATCGTTGGCGGCACATCAGGCGAGTTTGTGCTTGTATCTTAGTGCTCGCCATGTGGAAACGGCACAGGCAAAACTGTTGCAGCACTACCCGGCAGATACGCCGGTTGCGGTTTGCTTTCGGTTGGGCTGGCCAGATGAACACATCTGGCTGGTGCCTTTGACAGAGATGGCAGCGCTCTCGCACCAAGAAAATCTAGTGCGCACGACACTCTATCTAATTAGTCCGGCGCTGGCGGCTCGGATGCCATTAAAACGGCCTCAGAATTCGGATTTGCCGAACGCTGAGGCCAATAGCTCTAAGGTAACAACAGCTGATTCTGAGGTAGATGGGGCGCGATCGCGGCTCTATAGCCCCACCCATTCGCGCCTGTTTCGAGAACACCAGGATAATAATTCGGTTTAGTAGCTGTCTTCTCCGGGTACCTGCACAGTTTCACTAGATGGGCGCGAGCCGCCGTCTACTGAAGACTCATAGTTTAAAGATGCGTCTCGAATCGCTTGCCAGTGGCAAAAAAGCTCATTGCCGCTAAGATCGCCGATGCGATACTGGTGTAACGCTTGCTCAATTTCTTGTGGCGTGTTGGGTACCGGGACGTTGCATACAAGCTCTGCCATCTCTATTATCTCCGTAGTCAGTTGAGCTCTAGTGTGGTTAATGTAACCAGTTAGCTTTAATTGTAATCAACTGATGACATAAACAGTATCAAACAATACAATTTCTTAACGCGCAGCTCTTTTGAGATCAGATATCACAAAATTCCCCGCAGACTATGCGTTGGCGCACTTGCTCCAGGTTATCTCCTAAGACACCTCTCGGACTGGCAACGGCAGTACCGGTCGAACTTCGCTGCCAGCGGGATAATAGTTCAAGTCGGCGGCCATCAAATAATGGGGGCGATCGCGAATCGTAATTTCCTTTAGTGATTCCCAGTGCAGTCGTTGAAAAAACCGGACGTTTTGTACCTGCACAGTCGCCAAAAACTGGTGACACCCCCAGGTATTGGCCGTAGTGACCGCTTTATAAATCAGCCCTTTGCCAATGTGCCATCCCCGACGATAGTCTCGATGGGTGCCCAGCCTGCCGCCATACCATAGCCCTGGTTCTGGTTCATAAATGCGGACTACACCCACGACTGCGTTGCTAGGGCTAGCGTCAGGGGCGATCGCCACAAT
>CASBQJ010000340.1 GCA_949127705.1 Synechococcales cyanobacterium PMM_0085 | reverse complement strand
GTGGTGGCTCGTTTCCACCAGTAAGGACTAGAATTCGCATGGCTTCATTACATCTCCCGGTATTGCTCAAGATGCTTCTTCCTAAAAGCACACAGTCAGGAGGTAATTTTAACTCAACTGAAGCGAGTAGGAAGTTGAGGCGAGCCACTTAGATTACTTCATGCAGAGTTACCCGGCACTAGAGGAGGTTACACTACCGCTAACCTGGCTTACAAATAATTATGTTGCTGCTGATCAAAGTAACCAGTACCTAAACCAAAGCAAAGTTCTATTAAGAATTAAGACACTGAGCCTAGCATGTTTACTGAATTGTTTTTATACACCGAATTGAGCCTTCGTCAAAGCTTTAAAAAAATGGAACGATTTTGTTGATTGCTTCATTCCTTCTTGATTTATAGCTAAGCTCAAGCGATTACAATATGTAAAACCCCACACTTCTTACTTTACTTCAGTTAGCAATACAAACGACTATGGGCTATTAAGCTCACTCTCACCAAACTTGTTTGATCAAAATACTATTGGGTCGTCGCTAGTTCTCACTTGCTCAAGGGGTATTCTAAAATAAAGAAACTCAAATTCTTATATGCAAGAGCGCTCAAGCGGAACAAAGACAAGTTAAGTTGTGTTCTTTCCGGATGAAGTTACTGAAGAAGCGGATGTTTAAAATTGTGAGATAGGTAAGTTCATGAACGAAGCTGCTTTTCCATCATCGATTGTAGCGGCTGTGAAAAGGCATCAATTGATTGCTGCATTTGTTTTCTTGTCAGTCACTTTAGGATCATCCTGGCTTGGCTTAAAGCTCTCACCTCGTCTGTTTGAAAGTACGATCAGGCTGATTGTAGCTGAACAAGAAGTTGGCATTTCATCGGTTGGGCAAGCACTCACCGAAAATACAGCGCAAGTGCCTGGAAAGGCTGCCGATCCAGTAGCAACGCAGGCAGAATTAATCGAGTCACCCGCCGTACTTCAGCGAGCGCTCAAGAATTTTCAAGCACGTACAGATATATCGGTTAAGGAAGTACCCAGTCTCAGCGAATTGCGGCAGTCCATGAAAATAAAGGTTGTCCCAGCAACCAATATCTTAAGCATTAGCTTAAAGGGCGCATCTCCAGAAGTCTCAGCTGCTCTTTTGAATGAGGTGGCACAGGCAGCCGTTCAAGAAAACACCAACTCGATTCGGACTGGAGCGAGCGTGCTCAAAAACTTTTTAGAGAAGCGTGTTGTAGAACAAGACGCGATTCTACGCAGAGCCGCTAATGCTCAGCGCCGATTTCAAGAGCAAAGTAGTATTGTAGCGGTTGAAGATCAATCGAAAAGCTTGGTCGAAAGCGTAGCTGCGCTCGAAAATGAGGAGCGCACATTGCGATCGCAGCTCCAGGATGCTACTACTCAGGGGCGACTACTACAGCAGGTAGTGCGGGTAAATTCGCCCCAGCAGGCTTACGCCATTGCTAGTATCGCGCAAGATGAAACTCTAAAATCGTTGCAAAAGCAGCTGAGCGACATCGAAGTTGCAATTGTAGATGCCCGGTCACGATTGGGCGATCGCCACCCCGATCTGCTTGCTCTGCTGCAAAAACGCGATGAACTGCGTGCCTTATATCGTCAGCAATTTGCACAGACGTTACCGGCAACAGCAGGCGGTGCTGCAAACACAACGACAAGCCCACTGGGTCAAGATTTAATGTCTCGTTATATTACGAATGAGCTTGAGCGTCGTGGCTTGGAAAGTCGATGGCGAACGGTGCAAGGTGATCTGGGGCAGTTACGATCGCGCATTTCACTGGTGCCCGCCGCCCAAGAGTCGCTTGCAGTACTCAGTCGGCAACGAGCAAGGGCTGAAAGTGACCTGAATCAACTAGAAGACAAATTGCAAGAGGCTCGCATTGCCGAAAGCCAAATTCTTGGCAACATGAGTGTTTTAGGAAATGCATCTTTCCCTACTGAACCCACTAGTCCGAAACCTCTTGCTATTCTAATTCTCAGTTCAGTGGTGGGCTTACTTTGTGCGGCTGCCATTGTTGCCCTCCTTGAGCTACTCGATACCTCTTTGCGCAGTGCATCTGACACAGAAGCAGCGCTCAGTCTGCCGATCTTAGGGGAGATTCCAAAATCAAACCCTGCAAGCACCTGTTTTGATCTAGAGCGGTTTCTCGATCAATCCAACCAAGTTGAACCCTATCGCGTTCTGCTGAAAACCTTGCAGGCGACCATCGACCACGAGCACCCGGTCATCATTTGTAGCAGTAGCATCATTGGAGAAGGAAAAACCGCAGTCGTTCGCCATTTGGCCGCAGTTGCAGCCAGCTTGACCCAGCGAACCCTGCTCATCGACGCAGACCTACGTCATCCAATGCATCACGTGCTGCTTGATGATCCCGCTTCGAGAGGTCTAGCAGAACTGGTTACAGGTGATTTGCATTTTCTTGATGCGGTTCAATCAACTGCTGTGACCAATTTATTTGTGCTGCCTGCTGGTCAACGATTGGGCCGCCCATCTACCATTATCGAGATGCTGTTAAAAACGACATTGCTGCAAGAAGCAAGCACCCACTTTGATTTGGTCTTAATCGATACTTCACCTGTGAATGTTTGTACAGATGCAGCTACGCTGAGTCGGGCAACAGATGGTATTTTTCTAATCGTTCGTCCTCAGTTTACGCCACGCCACGCGGCATTAGAGGCGGTTACTAAGTTGAACAAGATGGAAACACCTCCCATAGGGATTGTGTTTAACCAAACAGTTTTGACTGCCGAAACCAAGCTGCCGATTCTACCTACTCCTCCCGCTTTAGAAGCAGCACCAGCACCACGATCGCTACCCTTTTCGAGCGGACATGACCTGAATAGTCGCTCTCACAATACGACTCGATCTTAAATGATGAAATATTTACCTACTTTTGCCGCCCTCCCCTTGTTCTTGATCATTCCGGTTGGCTTGACACTACCTGCTAGCCCAAGTCTGTCACAAACGCTTTCTACTACACCACTTTCTACATCAACCATTTCTACATCAACCAATCAAGCTGCAATTAACGCATCAGCAGACCTATCTATTAC
>CASBQJ010000339.1 GCA_949127705.1 Synechococcales cyanobacterium PMM_0085 | reverse complement strand
TGCTACATCTGTTGTGCCACCACCAGGCATTTCAGTCCAAGGATCAAAGGGTCTCCCATCTGCCGCAGATATATGATAAATACGATTATCGTCTAGCCCTCTAGCAAAAGCATAAATACGCCGTCCTAAAGAAGCTGTACTTATTGCACTTCCAGTACGAAGTCCATAGAACAGATTTGCACCTCGTATATCAGTCGCGCTTAGTTGTCCACCATTGTTCCATCTAGGATTACAGTAGTTCATGACAGAACTTAAATCCCACACACCCACTGGTGTATCACCGTCACTGCCTTGCCTTAGTTCTCTACAAGGTGAGGGTGTATCAGGGCGATTCTGCTCATGAGCAAATCCCATCGCATGACCAAATTCATGGACAGCAATTGACCGAATACATCTCTCTAGACTAGAACCGGTACTACAATCTGTTTTCCAGTTATTGAAGGTAAAGTTCAGTACCATACCACTGGGAACGCCATTGAGATGATTACCTAATCCAGTGGTATGAGGAGCATCCGTTTCCCTCGGAGTATTCCATACTCCATCACCATTACGATCAAAATGACCATCGTGTATTCTAATGCGAATACCCTGTGAACCATCGACGCAACTACGCCAGCCAGTGAAGCGGATTAAAGACTCACGTTCCCAAGTATTTGCAATTGCGGAACGAACCCAACCTTTTTCAGTATCAAAGCCTGTAGTTTCCCAACAAACAGGAACTGCTCCCGTCCAGATCGTTCCTGACGCAGCAGTAAGCGGATCGCTTCTCCTTTGAATCATCTGTCCTTGAACGTCTTGTGGAATTCCTAGATGAAGAAGAGTGAGAATAAGAGCGGCGAGAAAAGCGATCGTAGGACGTTTCAACAAGTGCTTCATGTACCGCTTCCAAAGTACGACAGTTCGCCAGTTCACTAGAGACTTCAACTAGCTGATTCCAAATTCCAGACTAAATCCACAGGTTGTTTCGGGCGAATCAAGCAGACAACTCAGGATTACTTGAGTTTTGACACAAGCAAATTACCTTACAACCACAACCCCACCGACAATTTCAGCAGGCTAACTTGTTTGTAGACTGAGCCGATTAGTCTAACAACCTCAAATAGGGTATATAGGCAGAATCGCGTCTGCCTATATACCCTTACGGAGGATATAGGCAGAATCGTAGCAGTCTATATGTCTAAAAAGGCATTTAGGGCAGACACGATTCTGTCCATATACCCGAATTGGGATTATATGCAGAATTTTATCCTTTTGTCGAAGCATCGGCTACAAAGCTTCAGCAAATCTTCATGAAAACCACGGAGTCTTGGGCGGCATTGTTTAGTACATAGATACTGTTGAGATTTCTGATGTTGCCATCTACCGAACCGCGACCTCCCAAACTACTCGATCAAGTGCGAGATCCAATTCGGGTTAAACATTACTCCTATCGTACCGAAGAGAGCTATGTTGCCTGGATTCGTCGCTACATTCTTTTTCACAACAAACGGCATCCCAAAGACATGGGATGTCCAGAAGTTACTGCTTTTCTGACTCATCTGGCCGTTACAGAGAACGTAGCTGCCTCAACGCAAAACCAAGCCCTCAGCGCCTTACTTTTTTTATATCGCTATGTGCTTCAGCAGCCCTTAGAATCATCAATCAATGCGGTTCGGGCCAAGCAATCTCAACACTTGCCTACTGTTCTGACTCCGACCGAAGTGCGTGAGATCATTCAGCACCTATCGGGTGTCTACAAGCTGGTCATTCAGCTGCTCTATGGCAGTGGAATGCGGCTAAATGAAGGACTTAGCCTGCGCGTCAAGGATCTTGACTTTGCTCAGCATCAGATTGTGGTGCGTGATGCCAAAGGCAATAAAAATCGAGTCACCATGTTGCCCACCAGCCTGAGTGAACCGCTACAAAACCATTTACAGCGAACCAGAAAGCTACATCAATCATGATCTAGCTCAGGGATATGGATCGGTTTACCTACCATTTGCCCTAGAAAGGTTATCGAGATGGAATTTGCGTTGGCTTGCCTGTGCGGAGCACGTATCGCCAACTTAATAAACTTAATAAATAATTACTCCGCAAGGAGATGAAGCGATCGCCCCCTCTCCCTCGGCAGGCCGGGTTATCTGTTGTTATTTCAAGTGCTCTATCGTTCAAGCCTGATTACAGTTGATGACCAAATGGTTCATTCTGTAGCGTTCGGGTTAAAAATAGAAGCATAGAACCGAGAAGCAAATACTCTTCATCATGCTTCACCCCACCACTCCTACTCCTACTGTTAGTGGTTTCCCGCCAGCGGCATCTGTGCCACCGCCTGCGGTATTGCTGCGCGATATAGCGATGGTGTATGACAGTGAAGCCGAACCGTTTCAGGCATTAAAAGCGATTGACCTGACGATTTCTGCGGGTACGGTGCAACTGGTGATGGGCCCTGCCGGAGCCGGAAAAACAACGTTACTGCTGATTGTGGCAGGGCTGCTGACCCCAACCACCGGGCAGGTGGAACTATTGGGTCAATCACTGCACCAGATGTCTCGCTCACAGCTTGCCCAGTTTCGGTTGCAGCATGTGGGCATCGTCTTTCAAGACAACAACTTGTTGCATACGCTGACGGCACTCGAAAACGTAGAAGTGGCACTCAACTTGAAGGGGATTCATGGCCATAGTTGCCATCGTCAGGCACGGCGGCTATTAGAGAGCGTTGGCCTTGGCGATAAACTCAACCATTTGCCACGGCAGCTTTCGGGTGGGCAGATGCAGCGAGTAGGCGTGGCCCGTGCCCTAGCCGGGAAACCTCAGCTAATCATTGCCGACGAACCCACGGCAGCTTTAGATTCTACCAATGGACGGCTGGTCACAGATTTGCTATGCAATTTGGCTCGCGAGGAAGGCTGCACGGTGCTAATCGCCACTCATGACGAGCGAATTATGTCTTTTTCGGATCGGATTGTGTATCTAGAAGATGGGATGCTGAGGGTCTAACGACTCTATAGCCTCTCTCACGGCGTAGCATTGGCAGGCGAGATTTCCGCCCTATCTACTCCTGCTTTCTTGTAGGCAGTCTGAAGATTTACTTCTATCCTGGATGTATTGGCGTTTCGCCGCTGCTTAGCGTCACCGTTTAGCGTAGAGTCAGTGTCGAGTGCCAGACGTTCACAGCGCGAGGAACAATGGCAATGGCTGGATTTGGAGATCTGGTGCAAAAGGCGTTTTATCTAGGGGTGGGGCTAGCGTCCTACGCTGGGGAGAAAGCTGGCAGCACGTTGGGTGACTTGCGATCGCAGGTACAAAAGTTAGCGGATGAAATGGTGGCACGGGGCGAGATTAGTGCCGAAGAAGCCAAGCGCATGGTAGAAGAAATGCTGGTTCGGGCACAGCAACCTGCCAACCAAGCGCCCAGTCCCACAGGCCAAAAGCCAGCGGAACCACGGCGGATCGAAATCCTTACCGATGAGGACATCCCGGCTAAACCACCCGCATCCAGTGCGGCTGACGAGCTGCGACAGCAGGTAGAACAACTGCAAGCAGAACTGCGGCGGCTGAAACGGGACTAATTCGATTTGAATTGGGTTTGAATCTGATTTGAATCGAGTTTGAATCGGGTTTGAATTAAGCGGGTGGGTGTAGGACTCGAAATAGGACTCGAAATAGGACTCTAGGTGGAACTGTATGGCAATGTTGGAATCGTTTGCGCAGGAAGTAGAGCGGCTGTTAGAAGAGTTTGCCAAAGGTGCCAATGAGGCGGTGGATACGCTATTTGAGTGGTCAGATGAGGTGGTCGATCAATTCGTCGATCAGTTAAATGAAGCGATCGCCCCCGAATTAACTGAATTTGAGCAGCAGCTAGGCAGCTGGATTGAGCCATTTATCCAAGCTATGGGCGGCGTTGAAAGCACCCTAACAGACTCGGTGCAGCCCTTCACTCAAACCGTAGAACCAATGCTGAATCAGCATCCTGCGTGTGTAGGTTGCCGCAACTACCACGGCCAAGCCTACGGCGGCACGATGCTGGTGTGCGGCATGCACCCCTCGGGCTGGGAGTCGGAGCAATGCCCCGACTGGGAATCGACTTGGAGCGCAGGGGAGTAATCAGCATTACCCCGCCGCAAAATCCTTCCTCAGGCTGATCAATTGATTAACCTACAATCCCCTGGGTAGGGACATGGCACTGCCATGTCCTCAACCGTGCAAATCCCCTGGGTAGGGACATGGCACTGCCATGTCCTCAAAATGCGTCAATTTTGCAAACTATTTAATTCGCGATCTTAAGGGGCGATTGTAGGGTTGTTTATCTGGGTTTGTTGAGCAGCGGGAAGAAATGCCCCACCGGGCCTTGGCCTTGGCCAATCCGCAGGGCATGGTGCAGGGCGCTGGTGACGTAGGTTTTGGCCTGCTGCACGGCCGTAAATAAATCGTAGTCGAGGGCGAGGTTGGCGGCGATCGCCGCCGAGAGCGTACAGCCAGTGCCGTGGGTATCGGTAGTGTTAACGGTTTCGGTGCGCAGGGTTTCCAGCCGATCGCCATCCCAAAATACATCCACACCGCGCAGATCGCCTGCCATGCCGCCGCCTTTGACCAAAACGGCCTGTGCCCCCAGAGTTTTGCGCATCTGCTGGGCAGCTTGCTCTAAATCGTTGAGCGTATGAATTTCCCTGCCGCTGAGGATTTGGGCTTCGTAGCGGTTGGGTGTGATCAAAGTGGCCAGGGGAATCAGGTCAGTGCAGAGCTTGGCGATCGCCTCATCTGCCAGCAGTTGTGCCCCCGTGCGCGATACCATCACCGGGTCAACCACGAGATTGGGCAAGGAGAGGGCGATCGCCTGCTGCACCACCGCTGCAATAATCTCTTGATTCAGCAACATCCCGGTTTTGACCGCCTGCACACCAATGTCTGAAACCACAGCGGTAATTTGAGCGGCCACAGAGTCTGGCGGCAGCGCATCGACCCGCGTCACACCCTGGGTATTTTGGGCAGTAATGCAGGTGAGCGCACTGGTGCCATGCACCTGATGGAAGGCAAAGGTGCGTAAGTCGGCCTGAATGCCTGCACCACCGCCACTATCAGACCCGGCGATCGTCATAGCAACGGGAATTTTGGCTGCTGGAGTGGGA
>CASBQJ010000338.1 GCA_949127705.1 Synechococcales cyanobacterium PMM_0085 | reverse complement strand
GGGTTAGACCTGCAACTGCTGGCTCACACCTGGCAACGCCTGAATTTGCCTACCTTACCGCCAGAATTTAACTGGGAGCGGGTAAGCAAACGCTACCTCAAACGGGTGAAGGCGATCGTACAAGAATCTGACGCACTGCGCCCGATTTTTGCCGCACAGGTGCAGACCGCAATGGCCGACGGGATACAGGAATTAGTCGGCATTGCCCCACAGTTTGACTTGCAGCGCTATGCAGAAGGCTTGCGCGAGCAGTATGGCAACTTGAAGCTAGAATCGCTGGACACCACTGGGGTCTATTACAGTGAGCTGAAACTGTGGAAAGTATTTGTGCCACAAAATGTGCGCGAGTGCCAGGAGTTTTTGCCGCAGGTGTACGAAATTCCCAAAGAGCATGGGCGCAGGTTGCGAGACAGCGGGCAGTTGGACGAGGTGGAACTAGTTGAAGCTGAGTTAGAGCGATCGCGCCGGGTCTACATCGAACAGCCCATTCGTTCCGTTTTGGATGTCGTGGGTGATCCCGCAGCTTCCGTGGGGGCAATGCACACCACGCCCACCCAACACGCCGTAATTCTGGGTGATCCCGGTTCCGGCAAATCAACCCTATTGCAATACATCGCCTTGATCTGGGCAGAACGACCGTTGAGTGAGCTGCCGTTGCATCCGATTCCGCTATTGCTAGAATTGCGCACCTATGCCCGTGATAAACAAATAGGGAAGTGTCAAGATCTGCTGGCGTTTATTCATTCCGGCAACGTCACCTGTCGGCTGAACCAGCAGCAGCTACACGACACGCTGAAAACAGGACAGGCGATCGCCCTATTCGACGGCATTGATGAGGTGTTTGATCCAAACTTACGGGATGAGGTCGTCACTGACATTCACCGCTTCACCAATGACTATCCCACTGTGCAGGTAATCGTTACTTCCCGCTGGCTAGGCTACAAAGCCCAGCGGCTGCGCGATGCCGGGTTTCAGCACTTTATGCTGCAAGACCTAGACGATGCCCAGATTGCCACCTTTATGCAGCGCTGGCATGACTTAACGTTTGCAGACACCATCGACAAACAGCGCAAACAAGAGCGCTTGCAAAAAGCTATCCAGGAGTCTAAAGCCATTCGAGAACTGGCCGGAAATCCTCTATTGCTGACCATGATGGCGATCCTCAACCGCAATCAAGAACTGCCGCGCGATCGCCCAGAGCTATACAACCAGGCATCGCGGGTGTTGCTGCACCAGTGGGATGTGGAACGAGCATTGGTGGAAGATCAGCGGCTTGACCCCAAAACCATCGACTACCGCGACAAACAAGCCATGCTGCGCAAAGTGGCGTATCACATGCAATCGAGCCAGAAAGGTTTGGCCGGGAACATTATCAGCGCCAGCGATCTAGAAACCATTTTGGCGGAGTATTTAAAAGCGATCGAGATTGAACAGCCTCGAACCGCTGCCCGATTAATGATCCAGCAGCTCCGCACCCGCAACTTTATTCTCTGCTATTTGGGGGCAGACTCTTACGCCTTTGTGCATCGCACGTTTCTGGAATATTTCTGTGCCTGGGAGTTTGTCTGGCAGTTTAAGGAAACTCAAACGCTAACGATTGAACAACTTAAGCTGGAGGTGTTTGGCCAGCACTGGCAAGATGAAAGCTGGCATGAGGTCTTGCGGCTGATTGCCGGGATGATCGATGCCAAGTTTACGGGCGAGATCATTGAGTATCTGTTGGCTCAAACTGTCGATAAAAATGCTTCTCTATATGAAGGTGAACGACTTAAGAAAGAAGGATTAAGTAACCTATTGCTAGCTGCTTATTGCTTTGCTGAGGTTAGAAATAAGGCGGCGATCGACTCCACTGCCACTCACCTGCTCAAAACGTTACAGCGAGAAATTGAGCAAGAGCACCTGTACGAGCTTAATTTTGAATCGGCGACAGTACTCACAGCTCTGATTGCTAATCTTTGGCAGGAAAATCCTGTGACATTGTTCTGGCTGAAGGGTTGCCTTCGGCTTAATTCCTCATCGTATGTTCCAGAATCAGCTGTGCAGGCGATCGCACAAACTTGGAAAAACGACCCTGCTATATTGCCTTGGCTCAAATTTCTCACTCAAAGTGATGAGAATGAGTCTGTGCGGAATGCAGCTGTTAGGGCAATTGCTCAGGTTTGGAAAGATGACCCCAATACTTTACCCTGGCTTAAATCTCTTGCTCAAAGCGATAAGAATATGTTGGTGCAGGGTGCAGCGGTACGGGAGTTAGTTCGGGGCTGGAAAGACGACCCCGATACATTACCCCTCCTCAAATCTCGCGCTCAAAGTGACGAGAATGGGAATGTACGGCGTGTGGCAGTGCAAGAGCTGGCTCGCGGCTGGAAAGATGATCCTGGTAACTTATCCATGCTCAAATCTTATGCCCAAAGTAATGAGCATATGTGGATGCGGCATGTAGCAGTGCAGGAGTTATCCCAGGGCTGGAAAGATGACCCCGATACATTACCCCTCCTCAAATTTCGTGCTCAAAGTGATGAGCATGAGGACGTACGGGCTGCGGCGCTACAGGAGTTAGCTCAGGGTTGGAAAGACGACCCCGATACCTTATCCATCCTCAGATCTCGTGCTCAAAATGATGAGCATTGGCTTGTACAACACGTGGCAGTGGAGGCATTAGCCTGGGACTGGAAAGACAATCCCGATACCTTACCCTGGCTCAAATCTT
>CASBQJ010000337.1 GCA_949127705.1 Synechococcales cyanobacterium PMM_0085 | reverse complement strand
GCTCATCCTGCACCCTTCGATCGCCAGTGCTACGCACCAGGACACATTACCGCTAGCACCTGGATTTTGGCTGAAGATACTGGACAGGTGGCGCTGATCTACCACCGGGCGGCGCAGCGTTGGTTGCAGCCCGGTGGTCATCCTGAAGCTGGGGAGTGGGATGGATTGAGCACGGCCTTGCGGGAAGCGAAGGAAGAGCTAGGGCTGGAGATTGAGCGATCGCGCGCTACGTTATTTGATCTCGATGTTCACTCCATCCCAGCTACCGCGACCCAGCCCCAGCATCAACATTTTGATCTGTGCTATCTCTGCTGGGTCACCCACCAGCCCCTCAGTTCCGGCTCCGATGCCGCCGATGCCCGCTGGTTTACGAGGGTGGAGTTGGAGGCGATCGGGTTAACGGAGAACATGAAGCGGCTGCTAGATAAGCGATCGCAAGGCTTAAAGCGCGTTTAAGTCTCCAGGTTCTGGCCTCATGATTGGCGTTAGCTCTTAGACGGGAAGCCCCGCGCTCTACCTGTAATCAGGTGTTCGCCTAGCGACTCCCTAGGAGTAACGTCGGGATGAGAGGCGCGTGAGTGAAGGTGCGTCCTCTGACCAATGCCGAAGGCGAGGGAAGAGGATAGCGCCGGAACGAACATTCTATATTGATGGTTAGCAAAAGCTATACAGAGCAAGGGTTTCATGCTATGATCATCCCATTGGTGAAGTCGCCAGCCAAAATGTCTGCAACCATTAGAACCAGCAGAATTGGGAACGACGAGTCGGATAGCTGAAAGGTAATGCCGCATTCAAACAACTGATTAAGTTCAATCCTCTGCGGTGGGTCATCACGCGGAGTCTAAACAACGCTCGTGGAGGCTACCGGAATACCGAGCCAATGAAACGAGTAGCCTAGGACTTGGAAGCCCGCGCTGTATTGCCTTGCATACGCCTTTGGCGGAGCGAAGCTCTACAGCGTCGGGTAGGCAAGACACCGGGATATGTCACCTTCTATACTGGGCAGTGCGGATGATTGACTCAAAGACCTTAACTAGCTTCCATGAACTCCACGATCGCCCAGCTCAAAGACCGCTTCGACCAGGCATTAGTTGCCGCTTTTGGCGATGATTTAGCCGGAACTGACCCGATTTTGGTTGCGGCCAGCAACCCAAAATTTGGCGACTATCAGGCTAATGTGGCGATGTCGTTGGCTAAGCGGCTGGGGCAGGCACCGAGGGCGATCGCCGAGCAAATTGTGCAGCAGTTGCAGGTCGAAGATCTCTGCGAACCCCCTACCGTAGCGGGGCCAGGGTTTGTCAATCTGCGGTTCAAGCCGAGTTACATTGAAGCGCAGCTGAAGGCCATTCAGGCTGATTCGCGTCTGGGCATTGCTCCTACGCCGCAGCCCCAGCGAGTGATTGTCGATTACCCTAGTCCCAACATTGCTAAAGAAATGCACGTTGGGCATTTGCGCCCCTGCATTATTGGCGACTGCCTCGCCCGCATCCTGGAGTTCTTGGGACACGATGTGCTGCGGCTTAGCCACATTGGCGACTGGGGCACCCCGTTTGGCATGTTAATTGCCTACCTGCGCGAAGCCTACCCCGAAGCGCTGACCACCGGGTCATTAGATCTAGCTGATCTGGCTACGTTTTACCGTCAGGCCAAACACCGCTTCGATGGGGATGAGGCGTTTCAGGCGATCGCCCGTACCTCAGTCGTCCAGCTCCAGGCTGGAGATCCCGAGACCATTCAGGCGTGGAAAATTGTTTGCGATCTGTCGAATCGCACCAACCGCAAACTGTTCGATGTCATGGGTCTATCGCCCTTAATTAAAGAGCGAGGCGAGTCGTTTTACAATCCGTTTTTGGCCGATGTGCTGGTCGAACTGAAGCGGCAAGGGCTGCTGGTCGAAGATAGCGGCGCGCAGTGCGTGTTTTTGGACGGCTTTACCAATAAGGAAGGCAAGCCGCTGCCGCTAATTGTGCAGAAAACAGATGGCGGCTATAACTATGCCACAACTGACTTAGCCGCCATTCGCTACCGGGTGGGGGTCGATCGGGTGCAGCGGGTGGTTTACCCGGTCGGGGCCGAACAGATTAACCACTTTGCCCAAATTTTTCAGGTGGGGCGACGCGCTGGATGGATTACGGGCGATGTGGAGTTTGTCCACACGCCGCTGGGCAGCATTTTGGGCGAAGATGGCAAAAAGCTGAAGAGTCGCTCTGGGGAAGCAGCGCGGCTACAAGATTTGTTGGTGGAGGCGATCGCCCGTGCTCGTGCCGACCTGGAAACCCGTTTGGTAGCAGAAGAGCGGGTTGAAACAGAGGAATTCATTGCCAACGTAGCTCAAATCGTGGGCATGGGTGCGGTCAAATATGCCGACCTCAGCCAAAACCGCACCAGCAACTACATCTTCAGCTACGACAAAATGCTGGCGCTACAGGGCAACACCGCGCCCTACATGCTCTATGCCTATGTGCGGGTGCAGGGCATTAGCCGCAAAGGCGGCATCGACTTCAGCGCTCTTGGAGCCGATTGTCCCATTTTGCTGCACGATGAAACCGAATTAGCCCTAGCCAAATATTTGCTTCAGTTCGACGAAGTGCTAGACTCCGTCGCCGCCGATCTGTTACCCAATCGACTGTGCGAATATTTATTTGAACTGAGCAAAAAATTCAACCAATTCTACGATCGTTGCCCCATCTTGCCAGCCGCAGAACCGCAGCGCACTTCGCGCCTAATTTTGGCTGATGTAACTGCCCGCGCGATTAAGCTAGGTCTATCGCTGTTGGGCATTCAGGTGCTAGAGCGGATGTAGACCCGTGACGTCAGACTATTTTCTGTGCTCCTATGCTTTAAACACAGGCATCCACTTCAGTGTGTCGGCGGCAACGTTGCGGGTATAGCTAGAGCGAAACCGAGGATTGCCCGCGTTGTAAATCCCTGCTGCCGCCTCGTAGCTGCCTGCTTGAATCAAGGGCACCATCCGGTTGATCACATAGAACGCTGCCTTGGCTCGTAGTGCGCTGTAGGGGTCAAACATCAG
>CASBQJ010000336.1 GCA_949127705.1 Synechococcales cyanobacterium PMM_0085 | reverse complement strand
GGTAGAGGGAGGGGGGGAGGCCAGAGGCGGAGTTGCAGGTGATGCTAACGGCTAATCTTGCATTTGCGTCGTGCTCAACTCGCGGCGCAATCGCAGGGCATGGATCAAACTCAGAACGTCGTGCTGCCAGGTGGGGAGGATTAGGGTCATGGCAATTTCTTCTAGGGTGTGAACAATGCCGACTAGGATGGCAACCCAGAGGGCGATACCGCCGGAGTTGAAGCTAAATACAGCGAGGGTGGCTGCTAGCAGGGTGAGACCCCAAAGTTTGGCAGAGTAGGTGTGGTAGCTGGCGGGTTTGCCGTATTTGGCCAAGTTTACCAGCCACCAGAGGGCTTGAGCCGCTATGACTGTGAATAAGGGCAGACGGAATGCTAAAACGATATCTTGATGGACGAACCAGGCGGCAGCGGCAATGCAGACATAGAGGGCGACATCGGCCCAGCTATCGGCACGGCGCAGGTTGGCGCTGCTGACGCCCAGGCGGCGGGCGATGATGCCATCGAAGATATCGGAGAGCACTGCCACCCCATAGCCAACTAAAAACCAGGGGGTTATGTGGCCATCAAGGGCATCCCAGAGCAGGAAGGGGGCGATCGCTCCTCGTAATAAAACCAAAGCCATGGGTAGCTGAGTCATTAGACGCCGATCCATCAGTATTCTCATAGAGACAATATTCTCATAGAGACAATATTCTCATAGAGGCAATATAGAATCAGACGCTCAACCTGGACGATTGACCCCCGGCTCGACGCCTAAATTTTCGACTCCTAACACGTCAACAATCGGCGTGCTAGGACTCAAAATCGGCACCGCTGCCACCATCGCCGTTGTAGTCGATTCGCTCCAGCGCACCAGCCACGAGGGCTGTATCCCCAGAAATATAATTAGCACAGTCAAGATGAGCGCGGGCACCTTATCGCTCCAGGTGACGCGAGGATAGTAGGCCGTGTCATTGTCGAGCTTGCCGAAACAGGTGCGGTTCAGCAAAATCACAAAATATACCGCCGTTAGACCCGTGCCAGCTACCGCCAGCAGCGTTTGCACGGGGAACACGGCATAGCTGCCCTGAAAGATCAAAAACTCGGAAATGAAGCCTGCTAGTCCCGGAATCCCGGCACTGGCCATGCCGCCCAACACCAGCAGCGAACTGATCGACGGCAGCCCCCGAATTGGATTCATCAGCCCATTCAGCACATCCAGTTCCCGGTTGCCTACCTTGGCTTCAATCACGCCCACCAGGTAGAACAGCAGCGCCAGAATCAGTCCGTGAGCCACCATTTGAGAGACGGCACCGACCACGCCTAGCGCCGTCAATGAAGCCCCACCCAGCAGAATGTAGCCCATGTGCCCGATGGAGCTGTAGGCCACCATCCGCTTGATGTCTTTTTGGGCGATCGCCGTCATTGCGCCATACATAATGCTAATTGCTGCCCAAATTGCCAGCCAGGGTGCCAGCTTTGCCCAGGCTTCCGGAAATAGCCCTAGCCCAAACCGAAAGATGCCGTAGGTGCCCAGCTTAGCCAGCACCCCGCCCAGCAAAATCGCCACGGGAGTAGAGGCTTCGACATAGGTATCGGGCAGCCAGGTGTGGAACGGCACCAGCGGAATTTTGATGCCAAACCCCACCAGCAGCATCCCCAACAGCACCACCTGCAACGCCAGCGGCAAGGTTTGACCCAGCAGCGATTCGTAGGCAAAGGTGGACGAGTGGGTCAACCAAATTAAGCCCAGGAATGAGGCCAGCACAAAGAATCCAGAAATGGCCGTAAACAGCAGAAACTTAGTGGCAGCATAGCTACGCTTCGCCCCACCCCAAATTGAAATTAGTAGGTAGAAGGGCACCAATTCCAGTTCGTAGAACAAGAAGAACAGCAGCAAGTTTTGCGCTAAAAAGGCACCCGCCACGCCACCGCTGACCAGCAAGATCAGGCCATAGAACAATCGAGGCCGTTCAATATCGGGTTTGGTGGTGAGAATGGCGATGAACGTGAGCAAACTGTTCAACACCAGCAGCACCAGCGACAGGCCATCTACCGCCAGCTCGTAGTTCAAGCCCAGTGTTTCAATCCAGGCAAAATATTCTCGAAACTGAAACCCGGCATTGGTCAAATCAAATTGGCTTAGCACCACCAGCGACAGCGCGAACACCGCCCCAGAGATGACCAAACCACCCAGTCGTGCCCGACTTTGCGGCAAGAAGGCGATCGCGATCGCGCCTAAAATTGGAATCCAAATCAGAAGGCTAAGCATGATTGGCAGGATGAAGGAGCAAGGATGAAAAATAAAATGGGTGAAGATGAATGGGAAAAAAGCTATGCCTTCATCCTGGCCCGACGCTAACAGACAGCTCAGATAGAATTGACCAGCTCATTAAAACACCGATGAAAGCGAGGCCGAAGGCGATGGTGAAGACGTAGAACTGGGTTTTGCCACTGTTGCCATATTTCAGGGTTTCGCCACCAAAGATAGATACAATGCCGACCAAGTTGACCAGGCCATCGACGACGTAGCGATCGATCCAGTCGGTGAGCCGGGAGATGAAATCGACGCTGCCAACGACGCTAGAGCGGTAGATTTTTGGGGTGTAGAAGTCGTAGGCAAATAGATCTTGCAATCCTTTCCATGGCAGGCTGACGGGTTTGGCAATCCAGCTGCCCAGATACACCACACCGCCCAAGCTGAGGCCAAAAATGCTGGACCAGGTGAGCAATAGCGCCACGTCTTTGTTCATCATGGCCCAGTCGGGTAGCAGCGACAGCCGTTGCAGGATAATGGGTAAGTGTAAGACAAACGCTGCGCCAACGGTCATGGGTAGGGTAATAGGCCACAGGTTTTCCGGCGATCGCACCGTCATTGGGTTCAACTTACCGCCAAACAGCAGAGCAAACACACGAGCCACTGCAAACGCCGCCAGAGCGTTGATCACCAGCAGCAGGGCTGTAATCACGGGATGGTTTTGCCAGGTGCCATCGGCCAGCTTCAGCAGCGACCAAAATCCGCCTAGCGGGGGTAGTGCTACCAGACCCAACGCTCCAGCAATAAAGGACAGCCCTGTAATCGGACGACGACTCCAAAGCCCCCCTAGCTGGGTCAAGTCTTGGGTAATGTTGTTCAGCACAATAGACCCTGAGGCCATGACTAAGCAGGCCATGGCGATCGCATGGGTCAGCACAATCAGCAGCGCCGCTTCGGTTTGCCCAACGCCCACGGCAATGAAGGTCAACCCCATGTAGGCGCTAACTAGGTAAGAGAGGGCACGCTTGATATCGATTTGGGCGATCGAAATTAATGTGCCGCCTAGAGCAGTTACCGCGCCGATGGCGATCGCTACCGCCATCACTGTAGGCGACAGGGCCAGCACCGGCTCCATTTTGACCAGCACCCAGGCTCCGGTGGCCACCACCACCGAGTTACGTAAAATCGTGCTGGGTAGCGGCCCTTCCATCGCTTCATCGAGCCACAGGTGCAGCGGGAACTGGGCGCATTTGCCCATCGGGCCGGCCAGCAGCGCAAGGCCGACTAGAGTTGCCAGCTTTGGGTCAACGTTGGCCGTTTGGGCCCAGATGGCCAGCTCCTTAAAGTCCCAGGTACCTGCCAGCGGATAAAGCGCCAGCACTCCCATCAGCAAAAACAGGTCACCCACTCGCTTGGTCAAGAAGGCATCGCGCGCCCCAGTCACCACCAGTGATTGGTTAAACCAAATGCCGACCAGGAGGTATGTTCCCAGCGTCAAAATCTCCAAAATCATGTAGCTGAAGAACAGGTTGTTGCACAGCACCAGCCCACACATTCCGGCTTCAAACAGCGCCAGCATGGCATAGAACCGCGCCCAGCCCCAGTCCATTTCGAGGTAGCCCACGGCATAAATTTGGGCGGTGAAGTTTAGCCCGGTAATTAGCACCATTGCCCCCACCGTCAAAGCCGAGATTTCGATCGCCAGGGTCAAATCTAACCCGGCCACGTTAAGCCAGTGGTAGGTCTGATATTGAGGCGATAGCCCCCACAGTGTCACCAGTGCTAGCAAGCTATGCAGCAACGATACAAACGTTGTGATGGCATTGACATAGCCCGCAGGGCGGGGACCCGTGCGACGAGTAATCGCTGGAAACCAGGCGGCGGAGAGCAGCATCCCTACCAGCGGATAAATTGGCACAAGCCAAGCTGTCTGAACCAGGAACTGAAACATGGACAAGCCCCTCTGAAAGATGGTCGTCAAGGACGGTAGGCGGTGAACTAATTTAGATCAGCGGCTCAGCAGGATGAGCTGATCAACCAGATGAATTAAGGGTGGGTTACGCTGCACATAACATGCAAAAACCTGTGGCATTCCCAGCACGGGTGGCTGGAGATGTCTTAGCTCTGATTTTGTAGTCAATCGATAGAGTTGAATCTATTGATTGACTAAGTCTTATAGCTAAAAATCTATCGTTAAACTTATAATACCCCATAGATCTCTATGGAAATGATGAGAATTCAAGAAAAAATCGATAGTAATGTTCAATCAGACTGATTAGGATATTTTTGATTTAACCGAGTTTTACCACAATCAGGTACCAAAATACCCTGTGCCCTGAGCCTAAGTCCTAAGCCTAGGTCTTGAGCCTGCATCTTGAGACAGTGGCCAACATGCGATAGTGAAGAAATGCGTTGGTTTGATCTATGAATTCTGGTTTGGCGTCAGCTCACGTACAGGACACGATATCCGGGTTTATTGCACCGGAGATTCCGCCCGAGGTATGGGCACAGCATTTTGCTGCAGCACCGCTGCGATTAGGGGTACTGGCGTCGGGCAGCGGCACCAACTTTGAGGCGATCGCCCAGGCCATTGCCGCCCAAACCCTCAACGCCCAGGTGCAGGTGCTGATCTACAACCAGCCCACCGCCAAAGCCGCTGCCCGGGCTCAGCGCTGGGGCATTCCCCACACCTTGCTCAACCATCGCGACTTTTCTAGCCGTGAAGCCCTCGATGAGGCGATTATTGCCACCATGCAGCAGCATCGGGTCGAGTGGATCATCATGGCGGGCTGGATGCGCGTAGTAACCCAGGTGTTAATCGACGCCTTCAGCGATCGAATCTTGAACCTGCATCCCAGCCTTCTACCTAGCTTTCCGGGAGCCAACGCAGTCGAACAAGCCCTGGCGGCGGGGGTAAAAGTGACGGGCTGCACTGTTCACCTAGTTCGCTTAGCCGTAGACAGTGGCCCAATTTTGAT